>JAZQLL010000180.1:0-16810 GCA_045542675.1 Oscillospiraceae bacterium | reverse complement strand
ATAGTTGCCCGAATGGATAGCGATGATGTCGCACTCCCTGAGCGAATGGAAAAGGAGCTTGCTCTTATGCAGAAAACGGGCGCCGATATTGTGAGTTGTGCCGTTTCGGAGTTTGACGGCGCAGTAGAAAACATAGCCGCCACAAAGTCGCTTCCCGAAACCCACCCCGAGATAATGGAATATCTAAGGCGGCGCAATCCCTTTAATCATCCTGCCGTTGTGTATAAAAAAAGCACGATTCAGTCGGCAGGCGGATATAGTGACTTTAAGCTTTTTGAGGACTATGAACTTTTCGCAAGAGCGCTCTCGGGTGGTGCCGTCGGCGCTAACCTGAAAGAACCGCTCCTTTTAATGCGCGCCGGAGATGGTATGTATGATAGGCGCGGCGGCAGGCAGTATGTAAAATATATGCGCGCCTTTTATAAGCAAATGGAAAAGCTAGGCCTTTGCTCGCTTAAAGAAAAAATCACCTGCGTTTTTCCAAGAATAGTTGTAGCGCTTATGCCGGGTTTTCTAAGGCGCTTTGTCTATAAAAAGTTTTTAAGAGGGTAGCGCCATGGGAAAAACGAAAAAGATTTTAAAAATCCTCTTAAAACCCCTCTCGTTTGTAAACGGCACTATAAAAAAGGATTCAAATTGCGTTTTCTTTTATTCAAACCTCGGCTTTCGCGATAATGTCAGGGCAATGTATGATTATATGATAGATAGCGGAATAAACGAGCAAAAGAAAATAACCGTTGCGACCGATGAGTATAAAAAATATCGTAAAAATGCGCCTGAAAATGTGCGCTTTGTGTCTTTAAAAAGCGGAATTTTCGCCTTTTTCAAAGCCAAATACTGTTTTTACAGTTTTGGAAAATACCCCATAAAACCCTCAAAAGAGCAAAAGGTGGTAAATCTTTGGCACGGTATGCCCCTAAAGGCTATCGGCAGATATGAAAAGGGATGCGAAAACGAGGACCAGAACTTCTTTTCGCATACAATCGCAACTTCACCGTTTTTCGCAAAGATTATGGCAAAGGCGTTCGGGGCAGACGAGGAGCAGGTTATTCTGTCCGCTCAACCGCGCTGTGATGTTTTCTTTAAAGAGAACGCAAAGCCTGAGTTTCTAAAGGGCTTTGAAAAGGTGGTTTTCTGGCTACCGACCTTTATGTCCTCAAAACGCCTTGGCCGAACCGATGGAAACTACAGCGAACTTAATCCATACAATGCGGATTTTCTAAAGAACTTACAGTCGGTGTTAAAAGAAAATGACACCCTACTGCTTATAAAACCGCACCCAATGGATGATGCGGCTTTAAGTGAAGAGGCTTTTGAAAACATTATGTCTGTAACCGATGAGGATCTGGAAAATATGGGGCATAACCTCTACGACGTGCTTAAATTTTCAAATGCGCTCGTAACCGATTTTTCAAGCATCTATATTGATTTTATGCTTCTTGACAGACCCATCGCCTTTGCGGGAGCCGATGTAGAGGCTTACGGAGAAAACAGAGGTTTTACAGTGGAGAACCCAAAAGAATATATGCCAGGCGAAAATCTTAAGGCCGCCGAGGATTTTATAGGGTTTATTCAGAATCTTAAAAAAAGCATAGACCCATACAAAGAAAAAAGACAAGCATTGTGTAAAATTTTTCACACCACTGAAAATCCCGGGTGTGAAAATATCTTAAATAAAATAAACTTTTAAAGCGAGGAGAAAATTATGAAAAAGGTTATAACTTACGGAACATACGATATGCTTCACTACGGACACATAAATCTTCTGCAGAGGGCAAAAGAACTTGGCGATTATCTTATCGTAGTGCTCTCAACCGATGAATTTAACTGGAACTGCAAGCAGAAAAAGTGCTATTTTTCCTATGAGGATAGAAAGAGAATGCTTGAGGCAATAAGATATGTTGACCTCGTTATCCCCGAGGAAAATTGGGATCAGAAAATAAGTGATGTTAAAGAGTTTAAAGTTGACACCTTTGTAATGGGCGATGACTGGGCAGGAAAATTTGATTTCCTTAAGGATTACTGCGAGGTAGTGTATCTGCCCAGAACTCCCGAAATTTCTACCACACAAATAAAAAATGACCTTAAAAAATAAGCGGAGAAAAGTATGCTAAAGAAAATTAAATCGCGCGTAAAACACTTTATGCAGACAAGCAAAATATTCTATAGACTTTATAAGACAATAGTTTATAATAAGCGAAAATTTATCTACAGAGGTTTTCAGAAGCGTTGTCCCTTGCAGGAAAAAACAATTATGTTTGAGTCGTTTCAGGGGAGAAAATATGCCTGCAGTCCCAAAGCGGTCTTTTTAGAGGCACTAAAAGATGAACGCTTTGCCGATTACACTTTTATATGGTCGGTCAGGGACTTAAAGCAGTATGCCTTTTTAAAAAAGTACCCCAATACTAAACTTGTAAAATATAATACAAGGGGCTACCTTAAGGTTTGCGCAACAGCAAAATACTGGGTGACTAATTCCACTATGTTGGTTTACACAGTGCCCTCAAAAGAGCAGACTGTAATTCAGTGTTGGCACGGTACCCCCTTAAAGCGCCTTGGTCTTGATATTAAACTCGCCGATAATAAGGCGCAAAAACTGCCCGAAATCCATAAGCAGTATAAGGGTCAGGGTAAAGTTGCAACTATTTTTCCGTCCCCCTCTGAGTTTTACACAGAGAAGATTTCGTCTGCATTCGGCGGAGAGGGCATAAAGCATAAATTTCTTCCTATCGGTTACCCGAGAAACGATTATTTGTTCTCTTACGATGAAAATGAGGTCAAACGCATAAAAGAGGAACTTAACATTCCCGAGGATAAAAAAGTACTTCTCTATGCCCCTACATTCAGGGATAATACCTATGAACGAGCTGTCGGATTTCATTATGATATCGGTATCGACTTTGATTTGCTTAAAAAAGAGCTTGGCGAGGAGTACGTTATTCTTTTCAGAGCCCACTATTTTATCATTGACAACTTTGATTTAAGCGGTTATGAGGGATTTGTTATCGACGTGTCGCGCCATAATGATATAAACGAACTTTATATCGTAAGTGATATGCTTTTAACCGACTATTCAAGCGTTTTCTTTGACTATGCAAACCTTAATCGTCCTATCATGTTCTTTATGTATGACTTTGAATTTTATAAGGGACAAATGCGCGACTTTTATTTAAGTTTAGATGAACTTCCCGGTCCCGTTGTCTATAAAAACGAAGAACTTGTAGAGATGATAAGACAGACCGAGAAAACCTTTACCTATGATGAAAAATACCGCGCCTTTAACGAGCGGTTTAATACCTATAACGATGCAAACAGCAGTAAGAGAGTTTTGGGAGAGTGTATAAAATAATGCATATAAAAAACCTTTTGGGTGATGCTAAAAAAACGGTAAGCGAGTGCCTTTCTACCGCGAATTATTGTCACCACCTTTATAACTGTAAACTCAGTAAAAATAACGTACTTTTAGAATCGCGAAACGGCCTTGACCTTGCGGGAAATATCTTTTATCTCCTTAAAGAGATAACAAGCGGTGATTATCCCGTAGGTAAGATTTATCTTTCGGTCTGCGATAAGACACGAAAAAAAGCAGAGGCGCTTGTTTCAAGGTACAATATAAAGGGAGTTACTATAGTTCGTCAGGGCTCGCACAAATATTATAGACTGCTCGCTACCGTAAAGTATATCTTTACCGATACATCGCTCCCCAGAGCCTATGTAAAGCGCGAGGGTCAGATTTTTACAAACACCTGGCACGGCACACCCTTAAAGAAGATGGGTAAATATAATATCGCCGAAAAATATTCAATGGGAAATGTGCAGAGAAGTCTGCTTTTCTCGGATTACCTCATTTTCCCCAATGACTATATGCGCGATAAAATGCTGAAGTCTTATAATATTGAGAATCTTTATAAGGGTACTGTGCTTTTAGAGGGCTACCCGAGAAATTCGGTCTTTTTTGATAAATCAGGTGAAGAGGGTATAAGAGAAAAACTCGGCTTTGAGGGTAAAAGAGTGTATGTCTATATGCCAACCTGGAAAGCCGAAAATATGGGCAAGACCCTTGAAGCTTCGCTTAATAAACTGCGCCAAAATTTAAAAGAAATTGATTCGCACTTGTCAAGTGACGAGATTTTCCTTTTAAAACTTCATCCGCTGGTCGCGGCAAATGCCGATGTAAGCGGCTTTGAGCATATAAAAGCGTTCCCGAGCGAGTTTGAGTCTTACGAGGTTCTCTCGGCTTGCGATGTGCTTGTAACCGATTATTCAAGTGTATTCTTTGATTTCGCCTCGTCGGGCAAAAAGATAGTGCTTTATACCCCCGATGAAAGCGACTATGAAACCGAGCGCGGTTTCTATTTTCCGCTCTCGGAACTTCCTTTCCCGAGCGTTAAAACCGCAGAGGAACTTGCGCGTGAACTTTCCTCGCCTAAAAATTATGATGATAGCGAGTTTGTAAAGCGCTTTTGCACATACGATAGGAAAGATGCCCCCAAGGCGATTCTTTCCAAAATCTTAAAAGGCGAGGATGCATGTAAAACCTATGAAATCCCTAAATCAGATAAACCAAAGGTGCTTTTCTACTGCGGCGCCCTTTTGCAAAACGGGCTTACCGCTGCATTTAAAAATATCCTCGGACTTATCGATTTAAATGAAAGGGATTATTACATTGCAATAAAGCAGTCGGCGTTTAAAAATCACCCCGAAAGGCTCGAAATTCTCCCCGAAGAACTTAGCCTTTATAGTATGGCAAGTAACTTAAGTTGCACATTTTTAGAGGCGCTTGCCTTTACCCTCTATTATAGAAAAAACAAGACCGGCAAATTCATAAACCACTATGTAAACCGCGCCCTTGAGCGTGATTTTAAAAAGCATTTTACAGGCTTTGATATGGATTATGTCATAAACTTCAGCGGCTACGATAAGTATGTCATTGCACTGCTTCAGAGGTTTAATGCGCACAGAACGATTTTTGTTCATAGCGATATGCAAAAGGAAATTTCCCTTCGTTCAAATCAACATAACCCGACACTTTCCGCGGCGTATAAAGGCTATGATAAGGTTGCGGTAGTAACCGAGGCGATGCGCAAACCCACCGTTAAAATAAGCGGTAGGGAAGATAATATTGTGGTTGTCGGAAATAGTTTCGATGCCGATAGAATAAAGGCAAATTCTAAGAAGGCGATTGAGTACGATTTTGATACCCGCGAGAGCATTCATCACCCCAGCGGAATTGAGGGAATCTTAAATGAAGATGGTACTAAAATTATCTCAATCGGTCGATTCTCGGCAGAAAAACAACACATTATGCTTATTGATGCCTTTGAGGAGTACAATAGGGAAAATCCCGAAAGTTACCTCATAATCATAGGCGGCGGCGGAGAACTGTATGCAAAAACTGTCCGCTATGCAAACTCAAAACCTTGCAGTAAAAACATCGCCATTCTTTATTCGGTTTCAAACCCTATGCCAATACTTAAGCGTTGTGACCTTTTTGTACTAAGTTCGCAGTACGAGGCGCTCGGTCTGGTGCTCTTTGAAGCGGATGCACTCGGAGTGCCTTCCATCTGCGCTAAGTCCGACGGCCCCGCCGAAATCTTAAATAGATATGGCGGAAATATTGTTGAAAACAGTAAAGAAGGTCTTGTTGAGGGTATGAGAGCCTTTAGCCGCGGCGAAGTTAAACCTATGAATATTGACTTTAAAAAGTATAATGAAGTATCAGTTTCGCAGTTTGAAAGTATTTTTGAAAAATAGGAGACATCTATGAAAAGATTTTTCAAAGACCTTAAAAAGTATAACCCTTACGCCGTCTATGCGGCTAAGGCGGAACTAAAATCCAGTGTAGCCGACTCATATCTTAACTGGCTTTGGTGGATTTTAGACCCCATTCTGTTTATGCTTATATACTCTTTTGTGGTTAAACTCGTTTTTAGTAGTAGAGAACCCAATTTTGCGGTTTTTGTCTTTATCGGACTTACTGCATGGGACTTCTTTAACCGCACAATAACAAACAGTGTAAAACTTGTAAAAGCCAATAAAAGCACAGTAACAAAAATATACATTCCTAAATACACACTTATACTGATAAAAATGTATGTCAACTTCTTTAAGATGCTTATTTCATTCGGACTTGTAATTATCAGTATGATAATAAGTCGCGTTGAGATAGGATTCAATCTTTTGTACATTCCGCTCATCCTGGCGGTGCTTTTCTCGGTAACATTCGGCTTTGCAATGCTCTTTATGCATTTCGGCGTATTTATTGAGGACCTTTCAAATGTTGTAACAGTGCTGCTTCGCCTGCTTTTCTATATGTCGGGTGTATTCTACTCGATAGTTGACAGAATCGGAAAAGTAAGCGAACTTGTGGCAAACCTTTTAAATAATGTAAACCCCCTCGCGCTTATCATTTCCTCGCTTAGAGATGTAATGCTTTATAACCGCGCTCCCAATATCCCTATGCTTCTTGTATGGTTGGTGGCAGGTATTTTGGTGTCGGCGCTCGGCGTTTCTGTAGTCTATAAATACGAAAACAGTTATACAAAGGTGATATAATGAGTAAGGCAATTTCAGTTAAAAACCTAAGCATTTCATATAAAAGCCTTAAAGCCGTTTCTTCCAAAAGAGCCATCTTTTCTTTCGGTAAGAATAAACTTGAAACCTTCGAGGCGGTAAAAGATGTTTCCTTCGATATTGAAGAGGGTCAGGTTGTAGGTCTTATCGGTAAAAACGGTAGCGGAAAGTCGACTCTGCTTCGCGCCGTTGCAGGTATATTCTCGGCGGATAAAGGCGATATCGACCTATACGGAAAGAGTGTTTCGCTGCTTTCAATCGGAGTCGGCTTTAAAACTAACCTTTCGGGTAGAGATAATATCTTCCTCTCGGGTCTTTTGATGGGCTTTAAAAAGTCCGAAATCGAGGAAAAACTCGATGCCATTATCGAGTTTTCCGAACTCGGAAAATTTATTGATAAACCCGTAAAAACCTATTCAAGCGGTATGTATAGTAAACTTGCCTTTTCAATAACCGCCATTATGGAAACCGACATTATGCTCATCGATGAGGTTTTAAGCGTCGGTGATGAAAAGTTTAAAAAGAAGAGTTACGAAAAGATAAAAGAACTCATAAGCGATAAAACAAGAACGGTTATGATAGTTTCACATAACTCAGATACTCTCAAAAAGCTTTGCGACCATATCATCTGGATAAATGACGGAGTACTTATGATGCAGGGCACAACCGATGAGGTACTCCCCAAATATAAGGAATTTATGAAATTCTAAGAGAAGGAGAAATCCCCTTGAAAACAGATCTGCTTACAAGCTTGGGCGAGAAAATGCCCGAGTTTTCAAAAGGACAAAAAAAGATTGCCGCATACCTTATCGAGCACTTTGATAAGGCGGCGTACATAACCGCTTCAAAACTCGGTGAGGCAGTAGGAGTCAGCGAGTCAACCGTTGTGCGTTTTGCAACCGAAATCGGATTTGAGGGTTACCCTCAGATGCAGAGGGCTCTTCAGGAGGTAAGCCGCAATATGCTTACTGCCGTTCAGCGTATGGAAGTGGCAAGCAGCAGCATCGATGCCGATGATGTACTTAATAAAGTACTTCACTCCGATATAGAAAAAATCAGAAAAACCCTTGAGGAAATCAGTAAATCGGATTTCGATAAGGCGGTTGATGCAATAATAAATGCTAAACAAATCTATGTTATCGGAACCGGTAGTTCGGCTTCTCTTGCAGGCTTTTTAAGTTACTACTTAAATCATATTTTTGATAATGTTCGCGTAGTCGGCTCTGCGAGTACGGGAGATGTTTTCGAGAATATCCTCTCGATTGGCGAGAGGGATGTGCTTATCGCACTAAGTTTCCCGAGATACTCAAACCGCACAGTAAAGGCTATGCGCTATGCGCTCGATAAAGGCGCAAATGTTATTGCCATAACCGATAGCACAGGCTCTCCCATCGCGAAAAATGCCCATCACCTTTTAATCGCAAGAAGTGATATGGCATCTTTTGTAGATTCGCTTGTGGCGCCTTTAAGCCTTATTAATGCGCTTATAGTGTCTCTGGGACTTCGTAGAAAAGAAGAAGTTTCCAATAAACTTTTGAAACTCGAACAACTCTGGCAAGAAAACGAGGTCTATGACCATATAATTTCAAAGGAAAATTAACCTAAATGTATGATGTAATTGTAGTGGGCGGTGGCGCCTCGGGTCTTTTTGCGGCGGGAAATGCCGCGGCAATGGGCAAAAGCGTGCTCCTTGTTGAGAAAATGGCAAGAACGGGTAGAAAAATTTTAGTAACAGGTAAGGGTAGATGCAATGTAACTAATAATTGCGATGCCGAAACCGTTATGAAAAATATTATTTCAAACCCTAAATTTATGTATAGCGCTCTTAAGAATTTTACCCCGCAGGACACGATGGACTTTTTTGAGCATCTTGGCGTGTCCCTTAAAACTGAAAGAGGCAACCGCGTTTTTCCCGTTTCGGATAGGGCAATGGATATTGCGGATGCGCTTCTCTCGTTTTGCAAGCAAAACGGTGTAAAGGTCATAACCGATACAGTAGTAGAAGTTCTTGCCGAAAACGGATGTGTTAAAGGCGTTAAAACCGCATCAGACTGCCAATATTTATCGGAAAACGTAATAATTGCAACCGGTGGCGTTTCGTATAGTAAAACGGGTAGTACGGGCGATGGATATAAATTTGCAAAGGCACTAGGGCATAGCATTACTCCCATAAGAGCATCGCTTGTCGGCCTAAAAACGAGCGAAACCGATGTAAAAGATATGCAGGGACTCTCCCTTAAAAACACCGAACTTGTGTTGCAGAACAAAAAAAGCGGTAAGATTATGTTTAAAGATATGGGCGAAATGCTCTTTACTCATTTCGGAATTTCCGGACCTATGGTACTCTCTGCAAGTGCCTATATAACCGATAGCCCGAGCGACTACATTGTAAAACTTGATTTAAAACCCGCTATGTCGCCTCAAATGCTTGATGATAGAATATCCAGAGACTTTTCGCAAAATATAAATAAAGATGTAATAAATTCTTTGGATGCTCTTCTTCCTAAGGCTATGATACCTGTAGTAGTTTCGAGATGTAAAATCGATCCTCATAAAAAGGTGAATCAGATAACCAAAAACGAAAGAATGACGCTTTGTAACACAATAAAGGGGCTTGAATTCAACATCTCGGGCAGGGAAGATATTGAAACCGCTATTATAACCGCAGGCGGCGTGTCGGTAAAGGAAATCGACCCTAAAACCATGCAGTCCAAACTTGTAAAGGGACTTTACTTTACAGGAGAAGTGATAGATGTTGACGCCTGCACAGGCGGATTTAACCTGCAAATTGCTTTTTCAACCGCCTATGCGGCGGCTATGAGCGTATAAATTTATGTCCTATTTGAAAGGAAAAGATATGTTTTACTCATTTTGTCGAGCACTTGTAACCCCGATAATGCACCTACTTATCAAGGTAAAGTATGAGGGTCAGGAGAATTTAAACTTAAGCGGGGGATATATTCTCTGCTCAAATCATCGCGCTTGGTGGGACCCCATTCTTATCGGCGTGGGAGTTCATGACCGCCATATAAACTTTATGGCAAAAAAAGAGCTTTTTAAGTTTAAGCCTTTCGGTGCGCTTATAAGAGCCCTCGGCGCGTTCCCTGTAAACCGCGGATCCGCCGATTCGGGAGCAATAAAAAATGCCGAAGAGGTTGTCTCCTCGGGAAAAACACTTCTCATTTTCCCTGAGGGAACCCGCTCAAAAACGGGCGAACCCCTTCGTGCCAAATCTGGTGCGGCATATATCGCGAGTGAAACCGGCGCCCAGATTGTCCCGGTCGCAATTTGCTATGTGGGTAAGTATTGCGTCAGAAAGAATGTAACAGTAGTTTTCGGCAAACCGATTTCTGCCGATGAAATAGCAATCAGCCACGAAAACAAATCGTCAGACGCTAAAAAAGCAACCGGACTTATTATGGGCAGAATAGTAGATATGCTAAATTCAAAACTCGGATCAAATTATAAAGTTAAGTAGGAAAAACAAATGAAAACAAATATAACAGTAGCAAAAACCGCAGGTTTTTGCTTTGGCGTTGATAGAGCGGTAAACCTTGTAAATTCACTTATTGATGAGGGAAAAAAGGTTTGCACATTAGGGCCTATAATTCATAATCCGCAAATGGTAGAAAACCTCTCAAAGCGCGGGGTAGTAATAATAGACGATGTTAAAGATGCGCCAGAAGGGTATATGGTCGTTATTCGTTCGCATGGCGTTGCTAAAAGTGTGTACGATTACCTTGAGGAGAATAAAATAGATTACCTTGATGCAACCTGTCCTTTTGTCTCTAAGATACATAAGATAGTAAGCGAGAACTCGCAAAACGGCGAGATTATTCTGATAGCGGGCAATGAAAAGCACCCCGAGGTTGAGGGAATAATGGGGCACGCAAATGGTAGTGCTCACGCCTTTATGACCGCCGACGAAATGGTGAAATTTGTAAAAAACACCCCTGAAATTTGTGAAAAAACACCGATTTTGGTTGCTCAAACGACCTTTCAGGTGTTTGAATGGGAAAAATGTAAAGAAAAATTAAAAAAAGTATGTACAAATGCGATAATTTTTGATACAATATGCATTGCGACCGATAAAAGACAGCATGAGGCTGAAGAGCTTTCGCAAAAAAGCGACCTTATGGTAGTTGTCGGTGGCAGAGAAAGTTCCAATACCAATAAGCTTTGTGAGGTATGCAGTAAGCATTGTAAAACTGTTCATATCGAAGAGGCAAGTGAGCTTAAAAGCGAACTTTTTAAGGATGTTGATTACATCGGTGTTACGGCAGGCGCCTCAACACCGTCGTATATAATTAAGGAGGTTCAGAATACTATGAGTGAGATTCTGGAAAACAAACAAATCGAGGCCGAGGCAATCGCTGCGGTCGAACCTACCGCACAGGTAGAGGAGGAATTCGATTTTGCGAAAGCAGTCGAAGAGTCCTTCAAAAAAGTACATAGGGGACAGCGTGTGAAGGGTATTGTTGTTGGCATCAACCCTTCGGAACTGCAGATAGATTTGGGTACCAAGCATGCTGGCTTCGTACCTGCCGATGAGTTCACACAGAACGGCACAGTGGCACTTAGTGACGCTGTTAAGATCGGCGATGAGGTTGAGCTTGAGGTAACCAAGGTCAACGATCAGGAGGGATATGTTCTTCTCTCCAAGGAAAGAATCGATTCCTATAAGGGTCTTGAAGAAGTTCTTTCCGCAAAAGAAAATAACGAAACCGTAGAGGGCGTTGTTTTCGAGGTTGTAAATGGTGGCGTTTTAGTAAACGCTAAGGGAACAAGAGTTTTCGTTCCTGCAAGCCAGACAGGAATCGCTAAGGATGGCGACTTAAACGTTCTCTTAAAACAAAAAGTTGCGTTCAAGATTCTCGAAACCGAGGATAAGAGAGGCAGAAGACACATTGTAGGCTCTATTAAGGCAGTTGCAAACGCTGAGAGAAAAGCAAAGGCTGCAAAGCTTCTTGAGTCTCTTGAAGTTGGCAATACCTATAAGGGTACTGTAAAATCTCTTACTTCTTACGGCGCATTTGTTGACATCGGCGGCGTTGATGGAATGGTTCACATCTCCGAGCTTTCCTGGAAGAGAATTAAAAATCCCGCTGAGGTCGTTTCTGTTGGCGATACTGTTGAAGTATACGTTAAAGAGTACGATGCTGAAAAAGGCAAGATTTCTCTCGGTTACAAGAGAACTGAGGATAATCCTTGGGAAATCCTTAAGAACACTTATAATGTTGACGACGTTATCAAGGGTAAGGTTGTATCACTTCCCGCATTCGGCGCATTCGTAAGCGTTATTGATGGTATTGACGGTCTCGTTCACATTTCGCAGATCGCTAATAAGAGAATCAACAAGCCCTCTGACGTTCTTTCTGTAGGCGATGAGGTTGAGGCTAAGATCACAGGCATCGACTTTGATGCTAAGCGTGTAAGCCTTTCAATCCGCGCTCTTATCGAGGAGACGGAAGAAGCTGAGCAGGCTGAAATCGTAGAGGAGTACAATGCATCCGTTGAGGAAGCAGTAGAGGCTCCCGCAGAGGAAACCGCTGAATAATCGGTATATTTTAAATTAAAAAGCCACCGCAGTTGCGGTGGCTTTTTAATTTAAATGCTCTTTGATTTTTTCTGCAAGTTCTTTGGAAATGCCTTTTACCTTACAAATATCCTGGATTTCTGCCTCTCTTATGGCTTTAATAGTTTTAAAGTGCGAGAGTAGGGCGGCGGCACGCGATTTTCCAACTCCTTCGATACGTGTTAGCGTAAGCTCTAAAGAGGACTTCTTGTGCCGCTTAGCCTGGAACGAAATTGTGTATCTGTGCACCTCATCCTGAATTTTGGTAATCAGATTAAAGGCCGATTTGCTCGATTTTATTGCAATTTCATTTTCGCCCGTAATGGCTCTTGTGCGGTGTTTAGAGTCCTTAACCATTCCGAAAAGGCGCACATTTATCCCTAGTTCTTCCAAAATAGGCATAACCGCGTCAACGTGCCCCTTACCGCCGTCGAGCAGTATAAGGTCGGGCAGTCTGCCGAAACCTTCGGTTTTGTCTTCTGACTTAAGGTACTCCTCAAATCTGCGCCTTATAACCTGCCGCATAGCGCGGTAATCGTCCTGGATAAGTTGGTCCTTTATGATAAATTTTTTGTAGGCACTCTTAAGCGGTCTGCCTCTTTCAAAAACAACCATTCCGCCAACTATGTGCCTGTCACCCAGATTTGAAATATCGTAGCTTTCAATATATTCGGGAACACTATCGAGCGAAAGCAGACGCGAAAGTTCGTCGAGCGCCGCGATTTCCTTGCCGCTAATCTTGGAAACAGAGGACAGACCCTCTGCGGCGTTGTTTTGCGCAAGAAGAATAAGTTTATAACGCTCGTTTTTCTGAGGCACCGAAATGGCAACCTTTTTGCCCGCCGTTTCGCTCAGAAGCCTTTCAATAAGCGCTTTGTCGGGCAGGGTGAGATTTACGAAAACATCGCTCGGAATATCCTCGCCATCTGAATAAAACTGAACAATAAATGTTGATAAAATATCCTCAAACGGCTCACTGTTATCAAAAATATGTTGCGTACTGTCACAGAGTCTGCCTTTTCGGTATTTTAGTGTGCAGATGCAACACTTGGTGTCGCCTGCCGAAAGGGCAATAACATCAGTAGCACTTTTGGTTCCAATAAATATCTTTTGATTTTCACTGATTTTTTCTGCGGCTCTTATCTGGTCGCGAAGTCGCGCCGCAAGTTCAAACTCGAGATTTTCCGAGGCCCTCTCCATTTGCTCCTTCAAAACATTAAGGTCAATTGTACCATTTCCCTTAACAAACTGAACAGCTTTTAAAAAGGTGTCCATATACTCATCTTGAGAAATATTTCCATTGCAAACCGCACTGCAAAGCCCAATGTGGTGTTGCAGACAGGGACGCTGCTTTTTGAAATCGCGAGGAAAAACCTTGCTGCAGGTGGGAAGCCTGAATATTTTGTTGGCATCCGAAACAATCTGCTTTACGGCAAAGGCGCTCATAAAGGGGCCTATAAACTGCGAAGAGTCTTTGCAGGAATTTTTATCCGACTGCTTTGCGGCAGTTATTCTCGGGAAGTCACCCGACGAAATCTTAACATAGTGATAACCCTTGTCATCCTTTAAAAGAATGTTGTATTTAGGAGTATGCTGCTTTATAAGATTGCATTCCAGAACGAGCGCCTCAAACTCGCTTGCACAAACAATGTGGTCAAAATCGTGCACACGAATAACCATCTGGTAAACCTTAGGCAGATGATTGTCAATGCTTCTGAAATATTGCACAACTCGGTTCTTAAGTTTTTTAGCCTTGCCGATGTAAATTATCTCGCCGTTTTTGTCGCGCATAATGTAAACTCCCGGCTCAAGCGGAAGGGAAAGCGCCTTTTTCTTAAGTTCGTCTATCTTGACTGTATTTGCCTGCAATCTTACGCACCTCCTTTTCTAAAAAAATAAGGACTGCTGTTGCAAGGGCAAAGCAGTCCGAAAAATACATTTTAGTCAGAAAAACCTGAATCTACAAGAGCAATAAGACCTTCAACAGCCTCGGTCTCATCGTCTCCGTCAGCGATTATTTTAATTGTTGTTCCACCGATAATTCCAAGCGAAAGAATTCCCAAAAGACTCTTTGCATTAACTCGGCGGTCTTCCTTTTCAACCCAAATGGAAGATTTGTAATCGTTAGCCTTTTGAATAAAAAAGGTAGCGGGGCGTGCGTGTAAACCGACCTGGTTTTTAACTTCGACTTCTTTCACGAACATTAAAAAATCACCTCTTAAATCAGTAAGTTATTATGACCGATTTTTTTTAATTATACCATAATTTTTATTTTCGTCAACTATTTGAAAAGATCCGGCGCTTTTTTTCTCTTAAATGTCAATTTCGCGGAAAGAAAAGGGGAGTGCATTTGTGTAAATTTAACATAATATTTTCTAATATCGAACTTTTGCTTTATACATTGCTTAAATATTCCCCAAAAAGCTTTTTTTCGAAAAGTGAAATAAATTGTCGGCGCGATATTGAAATGAAAATATAAATGTGATATACTATCTATATATAGGCAAATTTTTCGGAAAGGAACTACATAAAGTGAAGATAAAAACAATAAGTGCGCTTCTGGCGGTAGCAATTTTGTCGCTTGCCCTCTGCTCTTGTAAGGAAGAAAAGCGCGAAAGTACATTCTACCCTTACAAGCTCTCAAACTACGTAGAGCTTGGAGACTATATGTCCATCGAGTTTGAGCCTGAAAGTGATGAGGTTACTGATAAGGATGTCGAGGATAAGATTAAAGAGACTCTTAAGGAAAGTAAACTCACATCCGAACGCGAAAAAGAAAGTGAAATTGTAAACGGTGACAGAACTGTAATCGATTTCGTCGGTTATATTGAAGGTGAAACCTTTGAAGGCGGTAGTTCGGAAGGCTACTCTCTTACAATCGGCTCAGGTCAGTTTATTGATGGATTTGAGTCCGGTCTTGTAGGCAAAAAGGCAGGGGATAAGGTTTCTCTTAATTTATCATTCCCCGAAACCTATCATAACGCCGATTATGCGGGTAAACCGGTAGTTTTTCAGGTAATTATTCAAAAGGTTTATGAAACCGTTTATCCCGAACTTACAACCGAAATCCTTAAAAAGATTTCAACCGCCAAGGATGTAGATGAATATAAGGCGGCTCTTAAGCAAAGCGTTGCTGAAGAGAAAAAGCAAACCGTTGCAACTAATAACTACAACAACTTTGTTGATTTAGTTTTGAAAACCTCTGAAATGAAAAAGTATCCCAAGAAAGAGGTAATGCAGTATAAGGATAAGTATATTGCAAACTATACCCAAACTGCACAGTCTCAGGGACTTAGCATTGAAACATTTGTCGCTTACAATGGTCTCACAATGGATAAGTTCCGCGAACTTATGGAACAAAATGCTCAGGCAATGGTTAAAAAGGAAATGGTATTTCTCGCGATTGCCGATAAAGAAAATATCACCATCAGTGACAAGGAATATGAAGTCGGCATGGTCGATTATATGAATAAGCTTGGCTACACTTCGCATAAGTCATTTATTCAGGAAATCGGTGAGGACCGCCTTAGAGGAATGCTTACCATTGATAAAACTATACAAACAACAATGGAAAAGATTGTAGAAAATGAGAAATGATTATATAATGGATATGATTGAGGATTTTGGAGAATTTCTCTTAAACCTCAAGGCAAAAATGACCTATAATGAGGATTTCTCAACAGTTAATCACGATGCATCGCTCGGTGAAGCCGGTCTCGTGGGTATGATGCTCAAACGTATGTCCCTCGAAGGCAGGATAAATGAGGCGGAGAACATTCTGTTCGACACTCTTTATGAGCATCCCGAGGCAGACTATTTCTATGTTGCGATGGATTTTTATAAGGAACTGTCCGAATATCCCGAGGAATTCTTGTCACAACATAATTTCTCAAAAGAGGAAATAAAAAGCGCAATCGAGGAGATAATCGACCTCGCTGCGCAAAACGGAATAACAAAAGAGCAGTTTTAATCATCTCCCCTGCAAAAACGAAGGAAGGCAAAATCATGGCATACGAAAAATCCTGCGGATCTGTGCTCTACCGCACCCAAAATGAATTCAGAATATTAGTAATAAAACAGGCGCAAAACGGAAACTGGTCTTTCCCTAAGGGCCATGTTGAAAAAGGCGAAACCGAAGAGCAAACCGCAAAGAGAGAGGTTTTGGAAGAGGTCGGAATTAAAGTTGATCTTATCGACGGATTTCGTGAGACTATTAGATATAACCCGCGTCCCCACGTTGAAAAGGATGTAGTTTATTTCGTCGCAGACTCGAAGCTTCAGAATGTACGCCTGCAAAAAGAAGAGGTGGCCGACTATAAGTGGCTCCGCCCCGCTCAAGCCTTTAAAACCCTTACCTTCAAGAATGATAAGGATATTCTCAAAAAAGCACTTGACTTCCTTAAAAAGAATAATATAGCATAAAAAAACCGCACATTCGAAAACGAATGTGCGGTTTTAATTTTAATATGCGGGGTAGGCGGTTGCATCAATAACTCTGCCGATAACCTTTAGATTATCATATTCGGTTATAGGAATATCTCTGTACTTCTCGTTTAACGAGCGCAGGAAAAACTGCTTGCCCTTTGCAATGAGTTTCTTACACAGCGCATCGCCGTTTAGAACGAAAACTCCAATCTGATTCGGGAGAATTTCTCCTTGCTC
>JAZQLL010000179.1:0-7463 GCA_045542675.1 Oscillospiraceae bacterium | reverse complement strand
GCATTTTATCCTTGTCAGATATGGTAAACGAGGGATCGTCCACGCGAACAAGTATATTATTTCCGTTGTTAATGTGGTAAGGCCAGAGGTCAACGCTTGACCATCCGTCTTCGTATGGAAAACCATAGCCGTCTATATTGGGACTAAACAGTTCTTTTTCATCCTCTTCGGTTGGGCTGATGTAGGTAAGGGAATGAATGTATAGGGCGTTTGAAAATTTGTAAACACAAAATCCTATGCTCAGTGCAAACACCAATACTACGGGGATTATCCATTTAAGCTGTCGTTTCATTTTTCTTGCTCCTTTGCTTTAATTTTCTCTAAAAGAGAACTTAAATCATAAAACCTGCCGCCAAGTCTTCCAAAAAGATCTTTGTTGCCATCACTTGAAACTGCAAAAACCTGACCGATTTTTGATAACACTACAGGCCGCACACTACATTTTTCCTCTCCCTCAAGATGTAGTCGAATTTTTTTGTGAAGGGGAGAGGATATGCGCAAAGACTCGGGAATGTGCAGATGACTTTTAGATGCCAAAAGGTCGCAAACAATCTTCTCGCGCAGTATTTCTCCATCACACCTATCCTTAAAGTGCTCGTAAAATTTCTGCGCGTAATCGGAAAGACTCATTTTATCTCCGCAGACCGCGTTTCCAAAATCGCAGAACAACCTAAAAGGCTCAATTCCGACCTGATTTATAAGATATTCGAGCGAGAAAAGAAATCTTCCGCTGTTATATAGGCGGTCGAGCGCGTCCTCGCATCCTTTCAAAAGTTTTATGTCATCGGCGCTAAGCCAGGGGGTAGATGTGACCTCGTATGGCGGCGCGCTATCAAACTCGCAGGGAAACCGCTCTCTGTCCTGCCGCATATCAGAGCCGTACAGGAGCTTGAGGAAGCCGAGTTGTAACATGTGCGCTCCGAGGTTGTAGCCAATGTTGAAACTGCGAGCAAAACTCTCTAAATCCTCGCCCGTCAGCCCTGCAATAAGGTCAATGTGAATATGCATATTGTTAAAACTTAAAAGCGTTTTTATATTTTTCTTAAGTTTCTGAGTGTCAGTTTTGCGGTTTATAAGGCGCAGGGTTTCCTCGTTAAAACTTTGCATTCCGATTTCGAGCTGAACCGCGCCACGCGGCATTGACTTTAAGATTTCAAGGGTGTCCTCTTTAAGTATGTCGCCCGCAATTTCAAAGTGAAAACAAACACCCGCGGGAATCTCTGTGCCGTAGTTTTGCTTTATAAATGTAAGAATCTCGTCACACCGCTTTGAGTTTGCATTAAAGGTGCGATCGACAAATTTAACTGTGCGCGTGCCGCTTTGTGAAAGTATCAGAATATCACTTTTGACTCTATCCATATCAAAAAATCTAAGCGGTGAGCACCTGCCCGAAAGGCAAAAGGCACACCTATAAGGACAACCACGCGAGGTTTCTATATAGGAAATTCTGCCACCGAGCGATGAAAAGAATTCATCGCAATAGGGCGATGGGGGAGTGGACTCATAATTTTTTTCGGGATTTGAAAACATCCTTCCTTTATATATATAGGAAAGTCCATCCACCTTTTCAAAGCCGCCGCCCACCTCTAAGGCATCTAAAAATTTGGGAAAGTTGTACTCGCCCTCGCCCGAGAGCACAAAATCTATAAAAGGATAGTTTTGAAGTATATCCTGCGCTCTGAACGCCACTTCAGGACCGCCTAAAACGATTTTGCAATCGCAGGCAGCTTTGATTTTCTCACAAATAGCAAGAGTTTTTGTGATATTCCAGATATAAGATGAGAAGGAAACTAAATCGGGCTTTTGCGAAATGATTTTCTCGGCAAAAGAATTTATGTCGGCATTTATAGTGCTCTCAAAGACATGCACATGGTGCCCACACTCGCAAAATTCCCTGACGCCCGCATATAGACACCAAGGTGCAAGCGATGCATGAACATATTTGGAGCTAAGACAAGCCAAAATAACGCGCATACCTCTTTCCCCCTCTCTTTATCACATTATACCTTATTATTGACAAATACTCAACCCGCAAATTTCAACAAAATTTGCATTTTTAGATCTGGGAGTGTATAATAAATAAAGAGGGAAATTTTTGGGTAAAAATTTTATAATTTTTTTAAAAATATAAAACCAAATGAAAATTTCATTCCCCTTATATTACGTAAGGGGAAAAATTTTAAAAAAATTGTAAAATTATAAAACCGATTGAAAGATCGAATCCCCTTTATTAATGCAAGGGGCAAAACCCAAGAAAAAATTAAAAACCGAAAGGACAGAAAATCATGAAAAAGACAATAGCAATCGTAGTAGCAGCACTTACCCTCATCTCAGCAACAGGATGCAAAATGCAAATCGAGGTAGACGACATTTCGTCCCTCCCCATCGAGATCGACATCACCAGCACAACCGACAACAAGACAGAAGACAAAACTGAGAGCAAAACAGAAGACAAGACAGAAGATAAGACAGAAGACAAGACAGAAGATAAGACAGAAGACAAGACAGAAGATAAGACAGAAGATAAGACAGAAGATAAGACAGAAGACAAGACCGAGAGCAAAACAGAAGACAAAACCGAAAACAAGACAGAAGATAAGACCGAGAGTAAAACAGAAGACAAAACCGAAAACAAGACAGAAGATAAAAAAGAGGATCCCAAGCCCACACCTACTCCCACTCCCACTCCCACTCCCGTAGTGAATGAGTTTATCAACAACAATAACAATGTTATCGACTTAAACGCAATCTCCATCAAACCCAAGCACGTTTATTGGGAAGGCAACACACTTGTTGCAGACTGCTTTGTAATCAACGGATTTAGCCACAACGTTTTCAATATCAATGTAAAAAATCTTAAGTTTGCAAATGCTCAGGGCGTTATTGCACAAGGCGGTTTCGGGACCCTTCAAAATCTCACATTAGCACCCAAGACCCACGCGGTTTGGACCTTCAGATTCTCGGCGGATTGCATATCTCAGCAAGGCGCTAACCTTTCATCACTTCTTTGCCAGGCAAACGTTTCCAATAACTACTAAGATTTGACTTGAAGGGGAAAAATTATGAAAACTATCAAAATTTTAGCCATAACTCTCGTGGTGGTAGTAGGACTTACCTGTCTTGCAGGTTGCGGCATAGAGGATAAAGTAATAGGCGGAATGCATGATGTCATCGGAAATATGCAACAGCAGATGCAAAGTCAGTTAAGCGAACGCGAAGAAGAGCCTGACTATGAGGTGGCCATCGATGATTTTGTTTCAACCTCGCTCAACACCTTTACTATTAAGGTTGGCTCGGATCATAAACCTATAGCAGCAGTTTGGGTGAAAGGTGGCACAGGTCACACCTATACAAGTGATAGCTCGGTTGTGACCGTTTCAGATGGCGGTAAGGTTACGGCAATAGCGGAAGGTAGCGCTTATGTTGTAATTGCCGCAGATAGAACTATGTACGAAGTCTATCTCTATAATGTTGTGGCATAAAATATGTAAAAATAGTGGAAAAATCTCCCAATATATGATATAATGTGTGTGTAAAAAGCAAAAAGGTGCCCCTAAAGCACCTTTTTGTTTTAGTAGGAGAGGGTAAATTATGGAAAAAGAAAAACTTGTTTCGCTTGTTACAGCGGCTCAAAAGGGTGATAGCATCGCTTTAAATGAACTGTTTAACAGTTTTTATAACGATGTTTATTACTTTGCGCTCAAAACGGTTAAAGATGATGAACTTGCATCCGATGTAACACAAGAGGCATTTATCGAGATTATCAATACTATAGGAAATCTAAAGGAGCCCGCCGCTTTTGTAACCTGGATGAAGCAAATTACATATCACCAGTGTACCCGCTATTTTAAAAAGAAAAAGGATGTTCTTGTCGATGAAGATGAGGATGGAAATACAGTTTTTGACACTCTTGTAGAGGAAAATGCCGAGTTTATTCCCGATGAAGCGCTCGAGAAGAGTGACTTTAAGAAAACTATTCTCGCAATGCTAGATGAACTCTCGGAGGAGCAACGCGCGGCTACTATGATGTATTACTTTGATGAAATGTCGGTAAAACAGATAGCCGAGATTCAGGGCGTTTCCGAGGGCACTGTTAAGAGCAGACTTAATTATGCGAGAAAATCAATAAAGGCTTCGGTAGAGGACTACGAGAAGAAGAACAATGTAAAACTCCATGCTATTCCGCTCTTTCCGCTTTTCAAATGGCTTTTGCAAGATGGTATGGCATCTTGTATACCCTCCGTTTCTGTTGTCGAGGGTGTTTCTGCCGCAACCGGCGTTACAGTAACTGCATCATCTGCCGCTACGGGTACCGCCGCAACCGTAACCGCAGGCGCTGCCGCAACTGCGGGAACATCTGCCGCCGCAGGTGCAACCGCTACTAGCGCCGCTACCGCTACCGCCGTCGGAATTGGGGCAAAAATTGCCGCACTTCCTCTTGTTACAAAGATAGTTGCAGGAGTTGTCGCAACCGCGATAGTTGCCGGCGGCACTGCTGCAACTGTAGGTGGCATAACCGGAAACAGTATGTTCGGTGGCGATGTTCCTGTCGGCACAACTTCAAATTCCTCGCAGAATGTTTCGAGTATTGGCGATTCATCTCGCCCCGAGGAGAGTGAAGAAATCGTTTTAGAGGGTATAATTCCCGAGGGATGCGTGTATATATGCGCCGACGGAACAAGGCTCGAGGCGGGTAAACCCTTCCCTGAAAAATCGATGGCAGGAGACGTAGTGCAGTACGGCGACTATAGTTACGGCTATGAGTGTATACGCGTGGTAGATCAGCAACATAAAGATAAACTCGCAACCTGGGTTCTTTGGAAGGATATTTTTGACAGTGGCGATAGCGGACTTGAAGAAGAGGACATTTTCGAGGGATGGACTCCCGTTTCAGAAAATAAAACGGCCGAAAAAATCGGCACAATCGTCAGTTGGATTAACGGCAAACCAATTAAAAACCTTTTTATGACCTTTGACGGTTGCCTAAATCTTAAAACTGCACCCGCAATCCCCAAAACAGTCACCTCGATTTCGATGGCCTTCGCCTATTGTATGCGGCTTGAAACGGCGCCGCTTATTCCGCAAAATGTCAAGAGAATGATGATGGCGTTTTATAACTGCCCAAAGCTTAAGGGCGATATTTACATAGATGCCGAACTTGATACCACACTTGAATATTACTATACAGATGTCTTTACTGTTTCGCCCGAGTACACCACCTTAGGCGATTACAATGCAGAACTTATAAACCTTGTAGGAACTGCTTCAAAAAACACCCTTATTCCCGTAGCCGAGAACAGTGAAAATAAGCATATTCTTGTGCTCGGCAGCAGGGTGCAGTTTGCCGATGATATGTTCGGTGATTTAGATAAAATTTCCAACGCTGAAGAGGCGCTGACAAGATACGGCGGACACATCAATGCCTTTAATATGAGCTATTTTGATGAGCCGAGTAAGATTCCCATAGATGAGGCAGTGCGTTTCTCGTTTGGCGAGTGGGCGGGATATGATGTGGATGGAAAACTTGTCATTGTAAATGAGGCAACAAGATTAAAACTTCTCCTAAATCGCCTTTTTGGCATTGATATGGATCCCACTAAAGTTACTGGAAAATATGCCACCTACAGAAATAATGGCGAGTATGTAGACTATGTGGGCGGAGCAGTTATAGTTGATGCTACAAAGAGAGATGAGGAAATTTATCACTCAACAGAGTTTTCACAAAGCTATCAAAACAGTGATGGAAGTTACTCGATAAGAATGTACCGTTATAAGAAATCTACCAAGGCAGAAGCTGAAAAATACAGCGGTAAAGAAGCCATTATGGTACGCACCGACGAACAGTCGGGAGAATATTTTGTGCTTCATGACTGCACGGTGCTGACAGTTGTAAAAAACGGTCGATTCTGGAATCTTGTTTCCTTTATAGAGACCTCTCCCGTTGCATCTGATTTTGAAGAATCGGCGGGAAACAGTAGCGAGGAACAAGAGATGCAGGAGCAGATGCTCAATTCTCTTGCCAATTTTGTAAATGAGGCAACCTTAGGTATGGGATTTTCAAATCTTCCGTATTTTACCGATGCATCAACCCTTGATGCCGCGAGTGTATTTTGGTTTGACATCAGAACTCGGGATTTAAATGCGTATCTTCTCTCGGTTACCGGTGGCTATAGAAATCACCAAATTCCCGTAACTCATATTGATGATAGCGCTCGCTACTATTTCGGAACAACCTACGATTTCACTGCGCTTAATAATACAAAGGATCCGCAACTCGGCATTTATAATGCAACCTATGTACCCGCCGAGGGCGAGGATTATATTGATCTTAAGGTTGAGGATGGAGCGGGCGGTCCTACTATGCAGGTAAAAGCAACCGATCAAGTACAACTTGATAGTACAACCTATCAGGTAAACCTTGAGAAGGGCGATCCAACCGACTCAACAGTCCCCGTAGTAAAGCAAAAAATGATTGTAGAATATGTAAATGAAAATTGGGTAATAAAATCCTATCAACCCGCATAAAAATTTAAAAATGTAAAACCAAATTAAATCTCAAATCCCCTTTATTAGTGTAAGGACAAAGGTCCAAAAACTTTTAAAGGGGATTTTTATTGTGAAAAAAATTAGCGGTTGATTCAACCGGAGCAACCTAAAATAGCGACTTTTGCGGACCCTATTACACGGGCACAAAATACAGTTGGGAAAACAGTTTCGGCACAGATTATTACACGTAAAAGGCAGGTGGAAATATGCCCGATGCTAAAGAAAAAGAGCGTTTCAACCTCTTCTATATATTCGAAGAGGATAAAAAGGAACATCCTCTCCCAAAAGAAAAACTAGATAAGATACGAGCGGCGCTCTTTTCCACATCGGGAGAAGATCCGCCAACCTAAATTAAAAAAAGACGGAGCGCAGAGCTCCGTCTTTTTTAGTCAACAGTTGTATATAGGTTGGGGCCGCTATCCCTGAACGATGTGAAATCATCCTTGACAACGATTACGTGGTCAACGAGTTTTATTTCCACACTGTCAAGCGCACGTTTTATAATGTTGGTAGCCCGGACACCCGAAACAGAAGGCACTGCCTCGCCATGCGGGTGATTGTGCGCTAAAATAGCGTTTGCGGCGCCGCTTGCAAGGAGAAACCTCGCAATCTTGGCGGGTGAAACAACTACGTTGTCAAAGCCACCTTCTGCAACCTTCAAATTGCATATCGGACGAAGCTTTTCGTCAAGCGCAACCACAAATACGTTTTCAACCGACATGTCTGTGAAAAGTGGCCTGACATAAGCGTCGGTGTGCTCGCTTGTGTCAAGCGGTGTCTTGCTTTTTATGGAAGAAATATCTTTTTCTCGAAGCTGTGCAAAGAACTTGATAAGTACTGCGCAGTTGGGCCCGATTCCATTAACGCTTTCAAGTTCGTTTATGGGTGCCTTGAAAACGGCGTCAAGCGAGCCAAAT
>JAZQLL010000178.1:0-1911 GCA_045542675.1 Oscillospiraceae bacterium | reverse complement strand
TATGCTATGACTGATAGCGTGCAGGATGCCGATTTTGTAATGTACAATACCTGCGCTGTAAGGGAACACGCCGAGCAGAGAGTTTTCGGAAACGTCGGCGCGCTAAAAAACATAAAGCGTCATCGGGAAAATATGCTTATCGGTCTTTGCGGTTGTATGACCCAGCAGGAAACGGTTGCCGATAAACTTAAAAAGAGTTTTCCGTTTGTTGATATTGTTATAGGAACTCATCTTATGCATAAACTTCCCGAAATAGTTTACAGTAAACTTTCCAAAGGTAAAAGAATTATTGATATCAGCGGCGAGGATGATATTGCCGAGGGACTTCCCGCTATTCGTGACGGTGGCAGTAAAGCATGGGTTCCGATAATGTACGGCTGTAATAACTTTTGCTCCTACTGCATCGTGCCGTATGTTCGGGGTAGAGAAAGAAGCCGTAAAAGCGAGGATATATTAAACGAAGTAAGAGGGCTTGTAGCTGAAGGAGTTCGAGATATAACCCTTCTCGGTCAAAATGTGAACTCGTACGGAAAGGGGACAAGTGAGCCTTCCTTCCCGGAGCTTCTCAGAATGATAAATGAACTTGATGGTGATTTCAGAATAAGATTTATGACTTCGCATCCCAAGGATGCAACCCGTGAACTTATTGATGCTATGGCAGACTGCGAAAAGGTATGTAAGCACCTGCATCTTCCCGTACAAAGCGGCTCGGATAGGATACTTAGCGAGATGAACCGCCGCTATACAAGTTCTGCTTACCTTGAAATTATAGATTATGCCAGGGAGAGAATGCCCGAAATAAGTTTTACGAGTGACATTATTGTCGGATTCCCCAATGAGCAGGATGAGGACTTTAGGGCAACGCTTGAACTTATCAAAAAGGTTGGGTATGACCTTTTGTATACTTTTATCTATTCAAAAAGGACAGGCACTCCCGCAGCAGAAATGGCCGATCCCATTTCCGATGAGTGCAAATCTCAAAGATTCAGAGAACTTTTAAAGGTGCAGGAAGACATTGCCTACGAGCGCTTATCTAGTATGAAGGGCAAGATTTTCAGAGTGCTTTGCGAAGGCGAAGGAAGACTTTTTAAGGATTCTTTCTGCGGCAGAGCGGATAATAATATTATGGTTGAATTTAAAAATAGTGATGCAGATTTAATAGGGGAGTTTGTTAATGTGAAAATAACAGATTCCAAGGGCTATGTTTGCATCGGAGAGATTGTAAAGTGAGGATAAAAATATGGATGTAATCGAAAAAGCAAGAGAATTATGTGTAGCCATTCAGTCCGATGAGGCATATATCAAGATGGCAGAAGCTAAAGAGAAAAATGATAAAAATCTTCAGCTTCAGGAGAAAATAAGTAATTTTAATTTAAAGAAAATTGCGCTTAATCGTGAGGTTACTAAAACTGAAAAAGACAGTAGCAAAATTGCGCAGTACGACAGAGAAATGCGAGAGGCGTATTCACAGATTATGCAGGACCCCGATATGATTGCATATTCTGTAGCTAAAGGCGAACTTGATACACTTATGAAAAAAATCGAGACCCTTCTTGCCATGACCTTAAGCGGTGCCGATCCCAAGACTGCAGTTATTCCCGAGAGTTCGGGTTGTAGTGGAAACTGTTCTGACTGCGCAGGATGTCACTAAAAGAATTTTAACATTTAAGGAGAGATATTGTGGCACAGCAATTATCGCCTATGATGAGGCAATATCTTGAAATCAAGGAACAACACAAAGACCACATTCTGTTCTTCAGACTTGGTGATTTTTATGAGATGTTTTTTGAAGATGCGGTTGTTGCTTCGAGAGAACTTGAACTTCAATTAACGGGTAAAAACTGCGGAATGGAAGAACGCGCTAAAATGTGCGGCGTGCCTTTCCACAGTTGCGAAAATTATATCGCGCGT
>JAZQLL010000177.1:0-2201 GCA_045542675.1 Oscillospiraceae bacterium | reverse complement strand
AAACTTACATAATCCGAATAATCGCTATTTAATAGCAGGATTTCCTTTTCGGGAAATGAAAGTTTTAAAATTCTCTGAAGACCTTTGGTTGAGCCGACGGCATCACCATCGGGTCTTTTATGGCGGAATATTATAATGCGGTCATATTCTTTTATCTTGTTTAAGACCGCAGTCATTTTTTCTAAACTCATTTATTTTCCTCCGAAAGCGCATTCAGGTCGGCAAGAAGCGCCATTGCCTCTTCCCTATCTTTTAGGCAAGCTCCGCTTGCCTTTTGATGCCCACCGCCGCCGTACTTTACGGCGATGGGATTAATATTGAATTTGCTTGAACGAATCTCACAAAGCACACCGTCATCGGTTTCGGTAAAGTTCACCCAGGCATCAATGCCGCGAATATCCGACATTGTGTTTACCATTCCACGAGAGATGGTGAATGCATCGGCGTTATAGGTTTTAAACTCCTCTTTATCGGTGTAAATAAAGGCGGTGTTGTGCTCGGTCTTTTGAATCTTTAAAATGAATTTTGCGCGAAGCTGAACCATAGAGAGTTCGTCCGAATATAAATTGCCGTAAATATCCGAGGTGTCAAACTCGCGCTCCATTAAAAACGACGCCATCTCAAAGGTCTTTGCGCTTGTGCTATCATAGCGGAATCTGCCGGAATCGGTTACCATTCCTGTATACATTGCCTTGGCGCTCTCTTTTGAAACGGTAAAACCGCACTCGCGCGTCATAGCGGCAACAAGTCCTGCGCAGGACTCAAACGAGGTGTCAACAACCTCCTCGTCGGCGATTTTTTCTACAAAAAGATGGTGGTCAATTCTCGCAGTTGCGCTCGCAAGGGTATACCTATCATCGCTTATGAGATGGGTTGCCGAGGTATCAAGAATGATAGCGAGAGCGCCATTATAGGTGTCATCGGAAATCTCGTTCATAGGAAGAGAACACATAAAGGCGTAGCGCGGTGTCATATCGCCGACGCAGTAAATTTCCTTTTCGGGATAGGTGTCACGCAGGGCGTGAGCCAGGCCTATCTGACTGCCCAGAGCATCGCCATCGGGCTTAGAGTGTCTATGAATTATGATTTTAGGGTACTTTTCTATCTGCGCTAAAATCTTTTCAAACATAATTTTTCCTTCCAATTAATCAAAATAACCCTTATACTCGACCTTTAAGTCGCTATTCGGGAACAAATGCTTATATAGTTCAATGAAATAATCGTCTGTCATGCTTGCGATATAATCCACAACTATCTGATGCGGCTCATCCTTTTCATAAGGCTTCTGCCTTGCATAGCTTCCCGAGTTTACATTAACATAGTCGATGTGCTGGGTATATATAGGAGAGTTTTTATTCTCGTTTTTAAGGTCATCATAAAGCTGACCGTAGATTTGCTCCATCATAGGCTTTACGGTCTTATCAAGCTTTAAGACCTTTGCGGTCTGATTATAAATCTGGGCATAGTTATCAAGTTTGTAACTTCTTATTGCGGCAAAATGCTCCTCATCAAGTTTAATATAAGGCTTGCCGTAACTATTTTCGATAACATTTACAATAAGATTGTTGATTATCTCGGAGTTGATAGAACCTAAGTCCTCACTATTAAATGTGTTTTCATCTACAATCTTAGTAAGCATAGCATCATGTCTATCCTTTCCAAGATATGCAATGATATCCGAAATACGAACAACGCTACCCTCTAATGTGCAGGGCATCATTTTGGCAACGACCATGGGGTCGGTGTAGCATTTTTCGATTATTTCATCAAATTCCCCAAAATCCTTTAAGGGATAGGGGCGATACTCCTCGCACTCCACCTCGCCGTTATGTGCGGCAATACCATCGAGAGTCTGGAGCGAAATATTATAAGGGAATATCTTATCCAGCACGCGTACAGACTGAATGTTATGGTAAAAATGCCTGCCGGTATATTTAAAATGCAGTTCATCCAAAAAGGTTTCGCCTGTATGCGCAAAGGGCGGGTGACCTATATCGTGACCAAGCGCGATGGCTTCAATAAGATCAAGATTAAGGTTGAGCGCCGCACCGATAGCACGCGAAATACGCGAAACGAGCTGAACGTGCAGACTGCGCCTTGTAATATCATCGTTTTTCCAGAGCGAGAAGACCTGGGTCTTGTCGGTGTAACGGTTGTAGAAGGGGCAGTACATTATTTTATCGATGTCTTTAACAAATGTA
>JAZQLL010000176.1:0-9723 GCA_045542675.1 Oscillospiraceae bacterium | reverse complement strand
GGACCGACTGTCCCCCCCTCGCATCGATTTTTATTTACCACAAATCTCGTTTCGCTTACAATGCGAAACGGATAAGCCGAAACAAAACTTCCCATCTCGATGCTCGTCCCCCTCTCGCAAGAGCGTTGCTCTTGACTCGCTTTATACTCTGCGCTTTGTTGTAGGGGCGATTCTTAAGTCGCCCGTCATATCTGCACGAAATAAATTTAAACCGTAGGGCGCGGTGCTCGCCTACGCGCCGCAAGATAAAACGGAACGTTGGCAAGCACCGTTCCCTACAATGCACATCCGATTTTCATCAAACCGTAGGTGGTAAGCAGAAGCTCGCCGGCAAGCAGTAGAGTGGTATCTCAAGGTGATTTTTCGCACCGGGTAAATAAATTTTCGATTTCCTGACAGTACCTATCGCAATCTAAAAGATAACTCATTCCGTGGTCGGCATTTTTGGATAGAACCAGAGATTTCGGCGCTGCACATGCATCAAAGGCGGTGCGGGTCATGCTAGCGGGGACAAGGTTGTCTCTCTCTCCGTGCACAAACAAAACGGGTATGGTATTTTGCCGCATTGCGCTTTCGGTACAGGTGCCTTTAATCGAGAATTTTCCTAAAGCCTTACAGTAAACATCCACGCAGTTTATAAGGGCATCGGATTTTGTTTTAAGCATCTTTTTTGCCACTTCCGAAATTATTTCGCAAGGCGACGAAAAGCCACAATCAGCGATAATTCCGCGGGTATTTTCCGGAAGATCCAAGGCGCTTGCCAGTAGCACGCTAGTGGCGCCCATCGATATTCCGTTAAGGTAAACGGGGTGATCCTGGCCGCGCTTTTTCATTACATATTGAACCCAGGATTTGCAGTCCTTACATTCATTAACCCCGAAGGTTATGAACTTGCCTTCGCTCTTGCCGTGCGCCCGCTGGTCAACAAGGAGCAGGTCGCCCGACTTTAAAAGGCGGCGAAAAGCAGGGCCGAAATCGTGCTCGGGGCTGCCTCTGTATCCATGCACGCAAATTATTGTCCGCGAGTGATTTTCTCCCTGTATAAGATATCCGTGCAGGTTAAGCCCGTCAAAACTCTCAATGCTGATTTCTTCCTTGTACGCATCCAAAAAAGCGCGTCGCTCGCGGTTTAGCATGCTTTCATAGTCCTTCATAACTTTTTTCTCGCCAAAAGAAATAATCCTTTTTGCGAGCCTGTCATTTCGACCGAAAACAATGCGAAAAACCGCCCACATCGTGAGCACAAAAAGAAGTATTATTAAAACTAAAATTACACATATAAGTATAAAAATACTATCCAAACTAAACACGCCTTTAATAATAATGTGTGTTTAGTTTTCCCCGAAAAATAAAAATATGCCCCGTACCGGAAAGTACGGGGCATAACTTTTTCAATGGCTATTTTTTCTTTGAAAAAACCTTATTTATAAGTACTGTTGCACCGATGATTACACCGATAATGATGAAAATGATGAGCATTCCTGAGCCCATATGTTTGAGATTTTCAACGAACTTCATAGGTTCGAAATTCAAATTAATATCCATGATATTTCCCCCTTACCACATGAATTTCTCGGCAAATCCGAGGATAATACCGCCAGCAACAACCGATGCGATCTGTCCCGAAACATTTACGCCGATTGAGTGCATCAAAAGGAAGTTCTGAGGATCCTCAGCAAGTCCCATTTTGTGAACAATTCTGCCTGACATGGGGAATGCCGAAATACCTGCTGCACCAATCATGGGGTTGATTTTTTTGTCTTTCTTGAGGAAAAGGTTTAAGAATTTTGCAAAGAGAACTCCGCCTGCAGTATCAACAATGAAGGCAACAAGTCCAAGTCCTAAAATGAGCAAGGTAGCAGGTGTTAAGAACTTCTCTGCAGTCATCTGGAACGAAACAGTAAGCCCAAGGAAGATTGTTACAAGGTTTGCAAGCACTTTTTGAGCGGTTTCCGAAAGAGAATCAAGAACGCCGCATTCTCTTATGAGGTTACCAAACATTAAGAATCCGATAAGCGAGGTCGCCTCGGGAACGATTGCTGAAACAACAAGTGTAATAATGATGGGGAAGAGGATACGAGTCAGTTTGGAAACGTTCTTCTGCTCGTAAGGCATACGGATCATACGTTCTTTCTTGGTTGTCAAGAGCTTTATAACGGGCGGCTGAATAATCGGTACAAGCGCCATATACGAATATGCCGCAACCATTATCGCACCCTGATAGTTTGAATTAAGAGCGTTTGCAACTGCAATAGATGTAGGACCGTCTGCCGCACCGATGATGGCGATAGAAGCCGCATCGTTCATATCAAAGAATATCGAAGCGCCGCAAAGGGTAAAGAATATACCAAACTGTGCCGCCGCACCGAATAACATAAGCTTAGGGTTAGAAAGCAGGGGACCGAAGTCTATCATAGCTCCGATTCCGATAAATAAAAGTAGCGGGAAAAGCTCGTTTGCAATACCCGCGTTAAACAGGGTTTCAATAGGTCCGCCCTCTGCAACTGCGCTTGAAAACGGGATGTTTGCAAGAATAGTTCCAAATCCCATGGGGAGCAGTAGAGTAGGCTCCATTTCTTTCTTTATAGCGAGGAAAATTAAAACTGCGCCGATAAGAATCATAACGCCATGTCCCCACTCAAATTTGAGTAAGTTTTCGTAAATGATTTCCACTTTTTTATTGCCTTCCTTCATTGTATAGTAAGCGAAAAACGCATCGCTTCTATTTTATATTAAGTTGTAAATAAAGTCAATAAACAAACAAAATTTGTCAAAAAATATAAAAAAATTCGAGTTTTTCAATGAGGTTTATACATAAAGGAAAATAATGTCAAAAATTTAGCAAAAAACCATAAAATGCTATTGCCTTTTTTAATTAAAAATGCTATTATCATATATGTAGGATTTTGCCCATTTTTAAGTGGGCAAGTACAAACATATTTAATACTTTTAATGTATTTTTATATTTTAAGGAGGATATAAAATGGCAAGAAAAATGAAAACCATGGACGGTAATAATGCTGCTGCTCACGTTTCTTACGCGTTTACTGAAGTAGCCGGCATTTATCCTATTACCCCGTCCAGCCCTATGGCAGACTATGTTGACCAGTGGTCTGCAGCAGGTCTTAAGAACATTTTCGGAACAACTGTAACAGTTTCCGAAATGCAGTCAGAGGCAGGTGCCGCAGGAACTGTTCACGGTTCGCTCGCAGCAGGTGCTCTCACAACAACCTATACAGCTTCGCAGGGTCTTCTTTTGATGATCCCCAATATGTATAAGATCGCAGGTGAGCTTCTCCCTGCAGTATTCCACGTATCAGCTCGTTGCGTAGCCAGCCACGCTCTTAACATCTTTGGCGACCATTCTGACGTTTATGCTTGCCGTCAGACAGGTTTTGCTATGCTCGCTGAAACAAACACCCAGGAAGTTATGGACCTCGGTGCAGTAGCTCACCTTGCAGCTATTAAGGGCCGCGTTCCTTTCCTTAACTTCTTCGATGGATTCAGAACCTCTCACGAGATTCAGAAGATCGAGGTTTGGGATTTTGATGACCTTAAAGAAATGGTAGATATGGATGCTGTTGAAGCATTCAGAAAGCGCGCACTTAACCCTGAGCGCCCTGTAATGCGTGGATCTCACGAAAACGGAGATATCTTCTTCCAGCACCGTGAGGCTTGCAATAAGTACTACGATGCTATCCCCGAGATCGTTGAAGAGTATATGGATAAGGTTAATGCTAAACTCGGCACTAACTATAAGCCCTTCAACTACTACGGTGCCCCCGATGCTGAGCGCGTAATTATCGCAATGGGCTCTATCTGCGACGTTGCAGAAGAGGTTATTGATTACATGAACGCTGCAGGCGAGAAGGTTGGTCTTGTTAAGGTTCGTCTTTACAGACCTTTCTCTGCTGAAAGACTTGTTGCAGCTATTCCCGAAACAGTTAAAAAGATTGCTGTTCTTGACAGAACTAAGGAGCCCGGTGCACTCGGCGAGCCTCTTTATATGGATGTTGTTACCGCTTGCGCTACTATGGGTAAATCCTATCAGATCATCGGCGGCCGTTATGGTCTCGGTTCTAAGGATACACCTCCTTCAAGCATCTTTGCTGTATATGAGGAGCTTTCTAAGGACGCTCCTAAGGCTCAGTTTACACTCGGTATCGTTGATGACGTTACAGGTCTTTCTCTCGAGGAGAAGCCTTCGCCCAACACTGCAGCTGCAGGTACCATCGAGTGCAAATTCTGGGGTCTCGGCGGCGACGGTACTGTTGGCGCTAACAAAGACTCTATCAAGATTATCGGTGACCACACTGATAAATACGTTCAGGCTTACTTCCAGTACGACTCTAAGAAGACCGGTGGTATCACCATCAGCCACTTAAGATTCGGCGATAAGCCCATCAAGAGCCCCTACTACATCAACAAAGCAGACTTTGTTGCTTGCCACAATCCTTCTTACGTAATCAAGGGCTACAAGATGGTTAACGATGTTAAGCCCGGCGGTGTATTCCTCATCAACTGCCAGTGGACAGCTGAGGAACTCGATAAGCACATGCCTGCAGAGGCTAAACGCTACATCGCTAATAATAATATTCAGCTTTATACAGTTAATGCTATCGACATTGCTGCAAAGATTGGCCTTGGTAAACGTACCAATACTGTTCTTCAGTCTGCATTCTTCTCACTTTCTAAGGTTCTTCCTGCTGAGGAAGCAATCGGATATATGAAAGAAAAAGCTCAAAAGTTCATGAAGAAGGGTAAGGAAATCGTTGAAATGAACGAAAAGGCAATCGACATGGGCGCCTCTGCTTATGTTAAGATTGACGTTCCTGCCGCTTGGGCAAATGCTACCGACGATGCTGCTGCAGTAGCATCTGAGGGAAGAGAGAAGACCGTTAAAATGGTTGACTCCATCATGAAACCCGTTGCACTTATGGACGGCGATAGCCTCCCCGTATCTGCATTTGCAGAGTACGCTGACGGTACATTTGAGCACGGCGCATCCGCTTATGAGAAGCGCGGCGTTGCAGTTATGGTTCCCGAGTGGAATCAGGACACTTGTGCTAAGTGTAACAAGTGCGCATTTGTTTGCCCCCACGCTACAATCCGTCCCTACGCTATGAGCGCAGAGGAAGTCAATGCAGCTCCCGCAAACATGAAGAAGGCTCCCAAGCCCGTTGTTAAAACTGATTACACCTACACCCTCGCTATTTCTCCCCTTGATTGTATGGGATGCGGAGTTTGTATCGGCGTATGTCCCACAAACTCACTTAAGATGGTTCCCGCTGAGACTCAGCTTAAGGAGCAAGAGGTATTTGATTACTGTGTTGCAAACGTTACAGAGAAGCCTGAAACAACCGCTACTATGAACGTTATCAGCAGCCAGTACAAGCAGCCTCTCCTCGAATTCTCGGGCTCTTGCGCGGGTTGTGCTGAGACATCTTATGCTCGTCTTATCACACAGCTCTTCGGCGAGAGAATGTACATCTCCAATGCAACAGGTTGTTCTTCCATCTGGGGTGGCCCTGCTGCAACATCTCCCTACACAGTAAATAAAGAGGGTCACGGTCCTGCTTGGGCTAACTCACTCTTTGAGGATAACGCTGAGCACGGCTTCGGTATGTACCTCGGCCAGAAGGCTATCCGCGATAGACTCATCGGTGATGCAAAAGAACTCGTTGCTTCCGATAAGGCTGCTGACGAAATTAAGGCTGCTGCTCAGGCTTACCTTGATACCATCAATGATGGCAAGGCTAACCTCGAGGCTTCTAAGGCTCTTGCTGCTGCAGCTGCTAAGTGTGACTGCGCTGCTTGCAAAGATATCGTTGAGAATAGCGAGTACCTCTCCAAGAAGTCCGTTTGGATCTTCGGTGGTGACGGTTGGGCTTATGACATCGGCTTTGGCGGTGTTGACCACGTTCTTGCTTCCGGCGAGGATGTAAACATCATGGTATTCGATACCGAGGTTTACTCAAATACAGGCGGTCAGGCTTCTAAGGCTTCTCAGATCGGTCAGGTTGCACAGTTCGCTGCTGCAGGTAAGGCCATCTCCAAGAAGTCACTTGCTGAAATCGCTATGAGCTATGGCTATGTATATGTTGCTCAGATCGCTATGGGCGCTGACATGAACCAGACCCTCAAAGCTATCCAGGAAGCAGAAGCTTATCCCGGTCCTTCGCTTATCATCGGTTATGCTCCTTGTGAGATGCACTCCATCAAGGGCGGTATGACAAACTGCCAGTCCGAGATGAAGAAGGCTGTTGACTGCGGTTACTGGCATATGTTCCGCTTCAATCCTCAGCTCAAAGAGCAGGGCAAGAATCCCTTCGTAATCGACTGCAAGGCTGCAACTGCAGATTATAAGGAGTTTATCATGAATGAGGCTCGTTACTCCTCGCTCATGCGTGCTAACCCCGAGAGAGCAGAAGCACTCTTTAACCAGGCAGTTGAGAATTCTAAGGAGCGTTATGATCACCTTCTTAGACTTTCTAAGCTCTACGAATAAGAGTAATCTCTTAAAGTAAATTAAACCGCGAAAGGCAGAATGCCTTTCGCGGTTTTCTTTTTAATTGACATGTCGCTCACAATAATTTATAATGGTTAATGGAAGTCGAAACTAACGAGTTTCGACATAAAATCTTCGATTTTATAACAAATTTTCAAAGAAAATTTGCCATTACCCATTGCAATGATTGTCGTGCAAAATCAAAGGATTTGATTTTGCACAAAGCCACTTGAAAGTGGCTCGATGAAACACCTTTGGTGTTTCAACAAACAACAATCATTATAATAATAGGGTAAAGAGAAAAAAGGAGTCATTAAATGAGTATAAAAGCAGTATTGTTTGACCTTGATGGAACACTGTTGCCCCTTGACCAGAGGGTGTTCATTTCTGCCTATTATAGAGGTCTTGTCGAGCATATGATAGGGTTTGGCTATGATCCTGATAAGCTTCTAAAAACGCTCTACAACGGCGTTGGTAAGATGATTGATAACGATGGCAGTAAAACAAATGAAGAGGTTTTCTGGCAAAATTTCGAGGAAACCTACGGCGAGGGAGCAAGGAAAGAGGAAGAAAAATTTGCCGAGTTTTATAAAACCACCTACCAGGACATTAAAAACGTTGTCGGCTTTAGTGAAAACTCTAAAAAGATAATTGACCTCTTAAAAGAAAAAGGAATAATGCGCATTTTGGCAACAAATCCGCTGTTTCCTAAAATTGCAACCGAGAGCCGCGTTAAATGGGCAGGGCTCGAGCCTTGTGACTTTGCGCTTATTACAACCTTTGAAAATATAAACTACTGTAAACCCAACCTAGATTATTACACCGAAATTTTAAGTAGATTTTCACTCAAACCCGAAGAGTGCATAATGGTAGGAAACGATGTTTCAGACGATATGGTGGCAAGAAAACTTAAAATGAAGGTCTTTCTCTTAACCGACTGCCTTATAAACGATGAGGGTACTCCGCTCTCGCTTTTCCCGCATGGAAACTTTGCCGATTTAGAAAAGTTCTTACTCGAGAATATATAAACTAAAAATCCCGAGGCATTGCCTCGGGATTTATTTTTATAATTTATCTTTAAGTCTGTAAACTGCGGAATTTGCAAAAAACATAAGCAAAACCTCAATGGGACCGAGTACTGCGATTTTTACAAGTCGTTCTAAAAATAGCGCCCAGACAAGTGGTGAGCCGTATAATAGGTGTAACCAAATTGGAATTAAGATAAGGTCTATAACAACTGCGAGGATAAGCCGCGCTATAATTATTTTAAGTAAATTCGGCTTTTTGCCATAGAAAAATATGCCGAAAACAAGTCCCATAATTATAGAGTTAATAGTAAATCCGGGAAAATAAGGCCCCGTCGGACGAATGATGCAGCCGAGAATATCGGCAATGCCGCCAACCGCCATTGCGGGTATGGGTCCGAGCAGTACTGCCGCTACCGAAATCGGCAAAAAGAAAAATGTGATATTTATGTCTTGACTTATGCCGAATTTGAAAAGCCCGAGTACACAGCATACTGCAATAAGCATAGCGCAAACTGTTATGCCGCGCACCGATTTTAAAGTCTTTAGCGAATCTAGAAAGATATTTGATTTTTTCATAAAAAATTACACTCCTTATGTAGCGTTGCTACATAAGAAGTGTTTTTAAAACCTTATGCAGCAGCGGGATGCGAAACCCAAACCGCAAGGCAATTTGCCTTTTCGTCCGCTGACAACTCCCCGTTCAGTCGGCACTACAGATTTCTCTACGCTTGGGAATCTACTCTGACAGTAAAAAAATTAGGTTATTTGAGTTTGCTTTCAGCCGCCTTAACGGTGTTCTGCATTAAAATAGCGATGGTCATAGGTCCAACACCGCCGGGAACGGGGGTGATGTATGAACATTTGGGGGCAACCGCCTCAAAATCAACATCGCCGCAAAGTTTTCCGCTCTCGAGTCTGTTGATTCCGACATCGATAACAACTGCGCCTTCCTTTACCATATCGGCGGTGACGAAATTTGCTCTGCCCACTGCGGCAACAACAACGTCTGCACCGCTTACAATGGATGCGAGATCTTTAGAGCGCGAGTGGCAGATGGTAACGGTAGCATTCTTGTGAAGAAGTAACATTGACATCGGCTTGCCTACAATGTTGCTTCTACCGATAACCACACAGTTTTTGCCGGTTAAATCAATATTGCTTCTTTCAATAAGTTCAATGATTCCTGCGGGGGTGCAAGGGGCAAAGGTGTAGTCGCCGATCATAATTTTTCCAACATTAACGGGATGAAAAGCGTCAACATCCTTTAAAGGTGAAATGGCGTTGATAACCTCTTTCTCGTCGAGATGCTTCGGGAGAGGAAGCTGAACTAAAATTCCGTCAACCTTCTCGTCGGCATTGAGTTTTTGAACTAAACCCAAAAGTTCCTCTCTTGTGGTCTCCTCGGGAAGAACATACTCATAAGACTCAATTCCGCAAGCGGCGCAAGCCTTCTTTTTGTTGTTTACGTAAACCTGCGATGCGGGATCGTTTCCAACTAAAACTACAGCGAGTCCTACCGAAACGCCTTGCGCTTTAAGCTCCGCGACTCTCGCCGCTGCCTCTGCTTTCACATCTGCTGAAATTTGTTTTCCGTCAATAATTTTGTACATACTAAGGGGTCCTCCTATTTGCTCTGGTTGGGGTTGGGTTCATCTATTTCGTCGGCTTCGTCGGAGACAGTATCGTGAATTTCCTCGTCCTCGACGGGCATTTCCTCTTTTTCTTTTTCCGCCTCAAGTTTTGCCTTTTCGGTTTTAACAATCTCCGAAAGTTCCTCGGAGAATTCTCTTACCGATGCGATTCTCTCTGAAATATCGTTCGCTGCATTGACTAGTTCGTCGCCGTCTTCCTCGACGATTTTCTCGTTTTCATCAACTGAATCTGTAAGCGCGAGTTCAGCCGCTTCTTCCTCTTCCGCATCATCGCTTCCAAAACGCTCGAGCAGTTCGGATGCGGTGTAGAGCTTTTGCATAGCGAGGTCAACAAACTTGTTGCAAACCGATAAAATCTCTATTGGGTCGGCAAGTTCACTTGCCATTTCTTCTACCTCGGCGTCATCTTCGCACTCGGCTTCTATCTCGTCATTGTCGTTGTAATAAAGTTTGGAAATCTTAGCCTCGGCGTTCTTTAAAGAGGCGTCTGCTACAGAAATAAGTGCTTCTGCCTTATTAAGAACAGTTTCGTCAT
>JAZQLL010000175.1:0-8312 GCA_045542675.1 Oscillospiraceae bacterium | reverse complement strand
TACGCTCATCTTACGGCTGCCAAAACCCCTTAAATATCCTTCCCGCCACGATTTGCGCATCGGTTTTGTCCCTCGCCGCCGCCCTCACAGTTGCAAAAATCCTTCCTATTATATATAGAAAGAAAAAAATATGAAATTTACTTCGCTTTTAATACCTACAGTTTTAGTGCTCATTCTGATAGTTGCCGCTATTAAAAAGGTGGATATAATGGGCGAGTTTACAAAAGGCGCAAAAGAGGGGCTTGAGACCGCAAAAAATCTTATTCCGCCACTTTGCCTTATGCTAACCGCTATAGGAATGTTTCGCGCTTCGGGTGCATTGGATGCACTCGTTTCCTTTTTGTCACCGCTTGCAAAAGCGGTGGGATTGCCCCAAGAGGTTTTGCCGCTCGCACTGTTAAAACCCTTTTCGGGCAGCGGCAGTTTTGCTCTTTTATCGGATATTTTTGAAAACTACGGAGCCGATAGTTTTGTAGGAAGGGTTGCTTCAACTATAGCAGGCTCTACCGAAACTACTTTTTATACCCTCGCCGTATATTACGGAGCAGTTAATGTAAAAAAGACAAGACATACCCTGCAAAGTGCCTTGACAGCTGATGTTTTGGGTTTTATTTTAAGCGCTCTTTTCGTACGGATTTTTATGTATTAACCCTAAAACACCCCGATTTTGTGCAATATGCATAAGAAAATTTTTAAAATTTCTTTTATGTTTTGCTATTTTGCCTATTTACTTTAGCACAATAAAGTGGTAAACTAATATCACGGTAAAACAAACCAACCGAATACAAACAAAAAACAAAAACACATTTGGAGGAAAACAAAATGAAAAAGATTATCGCACTTATTATGGCAACCTTGATGCTCGCAGTTGGATTTGCAGGCTGCGCACCCAAAGAAGCAGCTACTGATTCTGCTTACGTACAGGAAAAAGGAAAACTCATTGTTGGTATTACAGACTTTGCTCCCATGGATTACAAAGATGCAGATGGCAACTGGATTGGCTTTGATGCAGATATGGCTACCAAGTTTGCTGAGTCACTCGGCGTAGAAGTAGAGTTCGTAGAGCTCGCTGACTGGGGCAAGAAGATCATGGAACTCAATGATAAGCAGGTTGACTGTGTATGGAACGGTATGACCCTTACCGATGAAGTTTTAAACGGCATGGAAACATCAAAGCCCTACTGCAAAAATAAGCAGGTAGTTGTTGTAAACAAAGATGTTGCTGATAAGTACACAACAGTTGAGAGCCTTAAGGATCTTAAGTTCGCAGTTGAGAGCGGTTCCGCAGGTGAGGACATCGCACTTGAAAACAAATGGTCTGTAACAGCAGTTCCCAAGCAGGCAAACGCTCTTATGGAAGTTAAGTCCGGAACAAGCCAGGCTTGCGTTATCGACTTACTTATGGCAGGCGCAATGATCGGTGAAGGCACCAGCTACCCCGACCTTGTTCAGACAGTTGCTCTTACCGAAGAGGATTACGGCGTAGGTTTCAGAAAGGGTTCTGACCTTGCAGAGAAACTCAATGACTTCTTCAAGGCTTGCTATGATGACGGTAGCCTTATGGAAATCGCTAAGAAGTACGGCGTTGAGAAAACAATGGTTCAGTGGTAAAAATTAGACGATAGTCTAAATTAGGCAGAGGGGAAAATCCCCTCTGCCTTTGTGTGACTTTTAAGATATGAGGTTTTTATATGTTTGAAACAGTTATAAATGCTTTGTTCGAGGGTTTTGTAAAAGCGCTTGAAATATTCGGCCTCACCTTACTGGGTGCTTTGCCGCTCGGACTTATAATAGCATTCGGCTCGATGTGCAAATTCAAGCCGATAAAATTTTTAACAAGAGCAATAGTTTGGATAGTGCGAGGCTCTCCCCTTATGCTCCAATTGCTCATTATTTTTTACGGACCTGGTATGATATTCGGCGTAAATTTTTGGGGCTATGGCTCAAATGCTAGATTTATCGCCGCAATAGTTGCATTTATCATAAATTACGGATGCTATTTTTCCGAGATTTACAGAGGGGGAATCGAGTCTATTCCCAAGGGGCAGTATGAGGCAGGTCAGGTGCTCGGAATGAGCAAAGGGCAGGTATTTTCAAGAATTGTGTTGCCCCAGGTTATTAAAAGAATAGTTCCTTCTATGTCAAATGAAATTATAACTCTCGTAAAGGACACTTCGCTTGTGAGGGTTATCGGAGTCTACGAACTTATTTTTGCGGGCGAGAAGTTTATTACCTCGTCGGGCATCGTGTGGCCCTTGTTCTTTACCGGTGTGTTCTATCTGGCGTTTAACGGAATTCTCACTCTGCTTTTCGGATATATCGAAAAGAAACTGAACTATTATCACAATTAAAGGAGGGCTGACAATGGCAGTTTTAGAAATTCGTGACCTCAAAAAGCGTTTTGGCAAAAACGAGGTCTTAAAAGGCATTTCGCTTGAAGTAAATAAAGGCGAAACAATTGCGATTATCGGCTCCTCGGGTAGCGGAAAATCAACCCTTTTAAGATGCGCTACAAATCTTGAAAAAGCCGATAGCGGTAGCATCTCATATAATGGTAAATTTCTTGTTTGTGATACAGAAAGCGGTCAGAAATATGCAGTGAAGGATGATCTGCGTGAGATTTATTCGCATTTTGGACTGGTTTTCCAGAATTTCAACCTCTTTCCGCACCTGTCTGTGTTGCAGAATATAATTGAAGCGCCTATCGGCGTGCAGAAAAAGAGCCGCGAAGAAGCTGTAGAGAAGGCAAGAGCCCTGCTCGCGCAGATGGGACTATCGGATAAGGAAAATGCCTATCCCTGCGAGCTTTCGGGCGGTCAGCAGCAGCGCGTTGCTATTGCAAGAGCGCTCGCACTTGACCCCGAGGTGCTTTTCTTTGATGAGCCCACTTCGGCGCTCGACCCCGAACTTACGGGTGAGGTTTTGGCAGTTATCAAAAAACTTGCCGAAGCAAATATGACAATGGTTATAGTAACCCACGAAATGTCGTTCGCACGTGATGTTTCCGATAAGGTAATATTTATGAGCGAGGGCATTATAGAAGAAGAGGGTAAGCCAAACGACCTCTTCTATAACCCACAAAGTGATAGACTTAAACACTTCCTCCAGAGTGCTAATCTATAAATTTATGCCGCCTTTTTTAAGGCGGCTTCTTTTTTTGTGTAGAGCGGAAAATTTCGGTAAAACTATATTAAAGTGCGACTAAAACAAAGAAGCCATAATAATTGACAAAATACATCAAATGTGGTAGAATATGATAGAATATTATGCTTTGAGAGGAGGGCGAAATTTGGCCGATAAACGAAGCATTTTTAATAAAAAAGCTAAAACCTATGCGGTTAAGCTAAATAGTACCCTTTCGGGACTTTCGCTCGTTGCAACCGTCCTGGTGGTAGCCCTTATTTTATCTGTAATATGGCTATTTACAGGCAACGATGTAAATAAAAATATATTAGCTCGACTGCCCGAATCTTCGTCGAGCGCCCCTGCAGATACATCTTCTAAAGAGCCTGCCTCGTCTGCACCGATGGTAGCAGGTGATGAGCGCTTTTCAAAGCCTCTGCCCGAAACCGCTATGCGCGAAACGGCGTACTTTGACGATGCGGTATTCGTGGGTGACTCTATTACAACCGGTATCGACCTGTACGGTACACTTACCAATGCGGGCGTAGTCGCTTCGACGGGTATCAACCTTGAAACAGCGCTTACCGCAAAAACCGTCCGAAATAAATCAGGCGATAAGGTCACTATTCCAGAAGCGGTCAAGGAACTTAAACCTAAGAAAGTATATCTGATGCTCGGAACAAACGGTATCGACTGGATGAGCGTTGACTCTATGATAACTCAGTACGAAAAGGTTTTTGACACCATCAAAAAAGATAACCCCGATGCAGTTTTCTATATTCAGTCAATTCCTCCGATAACCCACGAAAAAGAGAAAAAGTCAAGCCAGATGAGCATCAAAAAGATAAAAGAATATAATGCAAGGCTTTTAAAACTTGCCCAGAGCAAGAAAGCATATTATGTGGATGTTTATAGCGCTATAGCCTCGGATGATGGCTACCTTTCAAGTGATATCAGTACCGACGGTGTGCATTTCGAGTCCTCGGTTTACACAACCTGGATTGAATATGTCCGCCGCCATACCTCAAGATATGAATAAAAGGAGAATTTCTATGAAAAAGGTTATTTCAGTTATTTTAGCAGCACTCAGTATTATGTCAATTTTCGCATCCTGCTCTAAAAATGAGGGTAAAACTCCCGCGACTTCGGATGTAGTGTCGGCTATCGAGTCGAGTACTAAGTTTGAGGAACTTATTGCACTTACCGATGATAATATCGGTAGAAGATACTATGGTATCGACCTTGATGCTATCGAGGAATATACCGTAAAGGTATGTTCAAGCGGTGCTATGGCAGATGAGATTGCAGTTTTCAAGGTGAAGGAAAAGGACGATGTTGAGGATATGCTCGAAACCGTCCGCGAAAGACAGCAGGAACTTTATGACAGTTTTGTTGACTATGTTCCCGAGGAAATCGGAAATATTGATAATGCAGTAATCGGTTCTAACGGAAATTATGTGTACTTTATAGTTTGCGACGACCGCAAGGCAGCAAAAGCAGCGGCAGAAGGTTGCTTCTAAAGGACATAAATAACACAAAAAGCTGGTTTTATAAATGAAAAAACTGATAAAAAATTTCAGCAGATCGCTTTATTACTTTAACGCTCTTGCTGAAATAGCGCTTCTTTCAGTAACATTTGTAGTCTTTCTTACTGATGTTTTCCCGACGAGTTTTGTAACCCCCGAGGAAACAAAGATAATTGCCCCGATCGTAATCTTTTCGGCACTGTTTCTGTATATAACAGGCTCGTATGAGGTAACGGGGAAACGCTCGGTGGAGCTTGCGATAAGTGGCGCATTTGCGGTGCTTTTCAGTGACCTTGCCGCCGCACTTACCATCGGTTTGTATGACTACTTCTGGTTTGACTTTAAGGGAATTGCGCTGACGTACCTTATCCAGGTAGGCGTTTTCGCCGTCTGGACAGTTATTGTGCGAACTATTTATAAGGCGTTCAAAAAGCCGCTTCGCGCAGTTGTTGTTTGCTACGATACCGAAAATAGTGACGCTTATATAAGAAAAATAAAAGGATATTCGGACAAGTTTGAGATAGAGAAAATCATAAACTATGATGACCCCGAACTTTATTTTTCAATATGTCAGAGCGAGGCAGTTTTCATGCTCGATCTCTCGAGTAAAAAGCGCGAAAAGGTTGCGCAGTACTGTCTGGCACTAAATAAGAATATCTATATTTTGCCCGAACTTTATGAAATTTCGGTGCGCCATTCGGGTATGCAGCAGATAGATGACATTCCGTTTTTCTCATGCAAACCCATGACCCTTACACTTGAGCAAAAAATAGTAAAACGCCTTTTTGACATTGTGGCATCGGCGATAGCGATAGCGGTAACTTCGCCCATTATGTTAATTGTCGCGATACTTATAAAGCGTGATGACGGCGGCAGCGTTTTCTATAAGCAGGAGCGCATAACCGAAAATTACCGCCCCTTCCGCGTTATAAAATTCAGAACAATGGTTGAAAATGCCGAGGCCATCTCGGGTGCGACCCTTTCAACAAAGGATGACCCGAGAATTACCAAGATAGGTAAGACCTTAAGAGCTACAAGGCTTGATGAACTGCCGCAGCTTTTCAACATATTCATAGGTGATATGAGTTTCGTAGGACCTCGCCCTGAGCGAGATGTCTTTATCCAGGAATATACCAAAACTGTTCCTGAGTTTATTTACCGCCTGAATGTAAAGGCAGGTCTTACAGGTCTTGCGCAGGTGCGCGGAAAGTATAACACAACCCCGCAGGATAAACTCAAAATGGACCTACTTTATATTAACGACTATTCGTTTATAAATGACATCAAAATTTGTTTACTTACCGTTAAGGTGATTTTCTCAAAGGATAGTACCGAGGGAATTGATGGCGAGATAAAGAATAAAGAAATGTTTGAAAATCGCGAAAGCGAGAAAAAAGATTAAGGCTAAGGTGCATTTTCTTGAACAAATTTAAATATTTAGTTCGCAGAATTCGCGAAATGGATTTTAAAAATATGCGCGCCCAGGCAAAAATCGTGCACAAAAGAACGGGAAAACCTACTCTTTTTGTGCTTGTTGATATGATGTACTGTGGTTATAAATACCTCGCAGGCTACATGGATTATGTGGTCTTTGAGTTTTATAATCTTAAGGCGGCGCAGAGAAAAACCCAGGTGACCCGCGGTGTCAACAATAACCTTGTTAAGACACTTAATGATAAAGATTCCTGGTATAAATTTGATAAAAAAGACGAGTTTAACCGCATCTTTTCGGACTGCCTTAAAAGAGATTGGCTCGATATTGAGAATTCAAGTCTTGAGGAATTTAAGGCATTTTGCAACAAACATGGCGAAATGATGGTAAAACCGCGTGACGGCGCCTGCGGTAAGGGTGTTGAAAAAATGCGCGTCTCGGATTTTGAGTCGGTAGAGGCACTCAGAGAACATTGCCTTAAAAATGAGCAGACTCTTGCCGAGGAAATCATCATTCAAAATGATAAAATGAATGAAATGTTCCCCAGCTGTGTAAACACAGTTCGTATGGTAACCATTACCAGAAATGAAAAGGTACATGTGGTCTTTTGCTCCATAAGAATCGGCGCAGGGGATACAATAGTTGATAACCTAAACAGTGGCGGAATGGCGGCTTTAGTGGATAGCGAGTCGGGTGTGATTACAACCCATGCCGCAGATAAAAACGGCATCGTCTATGAGCGCCATCCCGACACAAACACACAAATCCGCGGCTTTGAGATTCCCTTCTTTAAAGAGGGAAGACAACTTGTTGAAAAAGCGGCAGTCAGAGTAAAGGAAATCGGCTATGTGGGCTGGGATATCGCCTTTACGCAAAACGGAGCGCTGTTAATAGAGGGAAATCACTTCCCCGGTCACGATATTTATCAGATGCCTGCATTAACCGAAGGCGGAATCGGAGTTTTGCCGAGATTTAAAGAGGCAATGCAGGACTAAATATAAAAGTTTTATGAGTATTTGTAAATAGGAGTGTGCACAAGTATGAATACTGAGAATCTTTGTATGGGATGTATGAGAGAAAAGGCAGAAGGTGTGGCAAAATGTCTGCGTTGCGGATATGTTGAAGGCTCGCCCTACCTGCCCTCATATCTTGCACCCAAAACAGTGCTTGCCGACCGTTATCTTGTGGGCAAAATTTTGAGTTATAACGGCTCTGGTGCTACATATATCGCGCTTGATATGATAACCGGAACCAAGGTTAAAATCAGAGAATATATGCCCGAAAACCTTGCAAGTCGCGAAAAGGGAAATCCTCAGGTTAAGGCAAATGCAGGTAGCGAGATTCAGTATAAGTCGCTTAAAATGGACTTTATGGACCTTGCTAAAAACTTAGTAAAACTCAATTCTCTCTCCGAGGTTGAGCATATAAACGATACCTTTGAGGCTAATAATACCTTCTATGTCGTGTACGAGTATGTTGAGGGAATGACTTTTTCGGAGTTCTTAAAGAAAAATGGCGGCTATCTTTCATGGGAAGACACCAAGCAACTTTTTATGCCGCTTCTTTCCTGCGTTAATGCTATTCACACTTCCGAACTTATCCACCGCGGCATCAGCCCCGAAACTATAGTAGTTGATAGAAGCGGAAACCTTAAACTTACCGCTTTTGATATCGCCCCCGCAAGAACTGCGAGAAGTGAACTTGTGGCGCAACTTTTCCCCGGCTACTCTGCTCCCGAGCAGTACACCTCGAGCGCTTGGCAGGGCGCATATACCGATGTTTATGCCCTCGCCGCTTGTATCTACCGCGCGCTCACAGGTACAATGCCGGTAGAGGCAATTTCGAGAGTGTCAAGCGATAATCTCGTTGCCGCAAGCGCTTTAAATCCCAGTATTCCTCAAAATGTTTCTAATGCCCTGACCTCTGCAATGGCGCTTTCTCCCGAAAAGAGAACCCAGGGCGTTTCGGGACTTATTTCCCAACTTTCCGAGGTGGCAGATTTCGGAGCTGCAGGTGCTGTGGCTATAGAACCCGAGGTTAAAGATGCTGAAGATAAGCCCGAGAAAAAGAAAATGAAGGAATCAACCAGGTATATGCTTATTGCTGCGGCAATAGCGGTTCCCATTATAATTGTAATCCTGGTTATTCTTATTATAACCTTTGGTTCGCCTGATAAAGGAAAGAATAATTCAAGCAGTAGTGAGCCTTCGTATGTTTTCTCCTCAACAGGT
>JAZQLL010000174.1:0-14790 GCA_045542675.1 Oscillospiraceae bacterium | reverse complement strand
AGGTTTGCCGCACCTAAACAATACGCCGCGTTTAAAGGCGGTTACATAGGCGCAACTACAGAGGCTGATATAACCTTTGAGGATATAAAATGGGTGTTTAATGCTATTGGAGATTTTATTTTTGATTCCGATAAAGATGAGGGGAGTGGCGGTGCAGATAGCTCTTTGCCTTCAAATGTTTCAACCAACACATATATTCTGACATCGAAAATTTCGTCTCCCGTACAAAATGGTGTTGTAACCTCGGATTTTGGTCCGAGAGTTCATCCGATATTTAAGACAAACGGTTTTCATACGGGGCTTGACATAGCCTCAAAACTAGGCACTCCCATCAACGCCGCGTTCAGTGGTACAATACACGAGTGCGGTACCTCGGAGGCCTACGGAAACTATATAATAATGCGCCATTCCGACACCCTTTACACCTTTTACGGACACTGCGATAGCCTTAAAGCGCGTGAGGGTATGCAGATGCGCAGGGGAGAGGTAATAGCCTACATGGGCTCTACGGGATATTCAACCGGTCCGCACCTGCATTTTGAAATTCGCATAGGCTCGCAAAGGGTAGACCCTGCCTATGTTTTAAAGGGGAATAGTAGTATTGAATTTTAAAATATTAGGAGTCAACATAAAGGTCAGTTTTATTCTGGTCGCTATGTTGGCTCTTTTTTCGCTATACGATAAAACGGGAATAGCATTTTGCTCTGTCTGGGCGGCAGTTTTGCACGAATGCGGACATACCGCGGCGGCGCTCATTTTAAAACTTAGAATACGCGACCTTACATTTGCGCCGTTTGGCATAAGAATGCGCCTTCGCGGCGATTTGGGCATTGTGCCGACCGGTAAGAAAATTTTGCTACTTTTGGCGGGCAGCGGCGTGAATTTCTTAACCTTTTTTGCCCTCTGTATTTTATCCCATAAAGTTACCATTACCGCCTGCGTACACCTTGTTGTTGGCGCCTTTAATTTACTGCCCATCACAACCCTTGACGGCGGCAGGGTACTGACCGAACTTTTGTCGCTTAAAATGAGCGAAAAAAATGCCCGGATGATATGCGATATTCTCTCGCTGCTTCTCGCCGCCGCGCTTTTGATACTCGGTGCCTTTGTGCTCGCTTTTACAGGGTATAATGCTAGCCTTTGCATAACCGCAGCATACCTTGCAATTTTCGTAATTTTAAGGCAAAAAAGATTGAATTAATTATAACTTTATGTTATAATTAAGTAACTTTGCAAAAAAGGAATGAGAAATTTTAGAATGAATCTTAAAAAGAAGATAGAAAAGGTAATAATGCAGGTGCAAAAACCTGCAAGATATATCGGCGGCGAACTCAATAGCGTAATAAAAAAGCCCTCAAAGGTGGATGTGCGCTTTGCATTCTGTTTCCCCGACACCTATGAGATAGGAATGTCCCATCTTGGAATGAAAATTCTCTATAATATCTTGAATTCTCGCCCGAATATTTGGTGCGAGCGGGTTTTCGCGCCCTGGTTTGATATGCGCGAGCAAATGGAAAAAGAGAATATTCCGCTCTATGCGCTCGAGAGCCTTGACCCCGTTTGTGAGTTTGATATTATCGGCTTTACCTTGCAGTACGAAATGTGTTATACCAATGTTTTGTATATGCTTGACCTCGCAAAAATTCCCCTCTATAGCAAAGACAGAACCGAACTTAAAAACCTCGTTGTAGGCGGCGGTCCTTGCGTTTGCAATAGTGAGCCTATCGCCGATTTCTTTGACCTGTTTATGCTCGGCGATGGCGAGGATGTTATTGTAGAACTTTGTGATCTTTATGCTGAGCATAAGAAACGCGGCAGCAGTAAAAAAGAGTTTCTCCTTGATGCCGCAAAAATAGATGGGATTTATGTCCCTTCGCTTTATGATGTAAACTATAATGTCGACGGCACAGTAAAAGAAATTGCCCCAAACTGCACTGAGGCACCTGCTAAGATTACAAAAAGGGTAGTGCCCGATTTTGATAAAACCCCGTACCCTGATAATTTTGTTGTGCCCTTTATCGAAACTGTGCATGATAGAGCGGTTTTAGAGGTTTTGCGCGGTTGTATCCGCGGTTGTAGATTCTGCCAGGCAGGATTTATTTATAGACCATTCCGCGAGAAAAATGTTGAAACATTGTGTAAGCAGGCGAAAGAACTTGTGGATAATACCGGCTATGATGAACTCTCGCTCTGCTCGCTGAGTACCAGTGACCACACCAAAATAGAGCAACTTCTCTCGGAACTTACAAAATGGTCAGATAAAGAGAAAATCAGTCTTTCTCTGCCTTCGCTTCGCGTTGATAACTTCTCAAAAGAGGTGCTCGACGGTATAAGCGGTATCAGAAAGAGCGGACTTACCTTCGCTCCCGAGGCAGGTACGCAAAGACTTCGCAATGTAATCAATAAAAATGTCACCCTTGATGAACTGCATAACACATGCAAAATCGCATTTGAGGGCGGTTATACTACTATAAAACTCTATTTTATGATAGGACTTCCTACCGAAACACGCGAGGATATCGAGGGAATTATCAAGACCGCTCAAAGCGTTGTTGACCTTTTCTATGGCCTTGAAAACCGCCCCCGTGGCGCTGTTACAGTAACTGTAAGCGTCGCTACATTTGTGCCTAAACCCCACACTCCTTTTCAGTGGGAGGCGCAGGATAGTCTTAATACAGTTATTGAGAAGCACGAGATTCTTAAAAACACCCCCCGTAGTAAAAAAATAACCTTAAACTATCACGCGAGCAATACAAGTATCCTCGAGGGCGTTTTCGCAAGAGGCGATAGAAGACTCTCCGAGGTAATTTTTAAAGCCTATAAGAGCGGTAGTATTTTCGATAGCTGGAGCGAGGGCTTTAACTTCGAAAATTGGGAAAAGGCCTTTGGTGAGTGCGGCCTTAATATGACCTTTTATCAGGGCAGAAAGCGCGATTTTAATGAGGTTCTGCCCTGGTCACATATTGATTTCGGCGTTTCGCAGAAGTTCCTCGAGCACGAATGTAAAAAGGCTTATAACGCCGAAACCACCGCAAATTGTCGCCAGAATTGTGCGGGTTGCGGAGCAAATAAACTTTTAGGAGGGGAATGTAGTGCGAAACATTAGGATTTTCTTTAAAAAGCGCGACCGCGCGAAATACATCTCCCACCTTGATATGACAAGGCTTTTTCAGAGAGCGGTTCGCCGTAGCGGTATCACAATGTGGTACACCGAAGGGTTTCACCCCCACCTTTATATGACCTTCGCTCTGCCGCTTTCTCTCGGAATAGAGAGTGACTGCGAGAGCGTTGATATGAAACTTGTTGATGAAATTTCGCTGGAAGGTGTAAAAGAGCGCCTGAATTTTGCGCTTCCCGATGGAATAAGCGTAACCGAGGTAAAAGAGCCTTTAATGAAGGCAAATCGCATCACCTATTCTATTTACACGGTAACCCTTTTCGGACTTTCTAAAATGGTGGACAAGCTCGAGAGTTTTCTTTCTCGCGATGAGATTTTAGCCGTTAAAAAGGGTAAGGCAGGGGAGAAAACCGTAAATATCAAAGATTGGGTGTATGATTTCTCGGTTTCTCAGATCGGAAAAGATCTGTCAGTTTCTCTCAAACTTGCCTCGGGAAATACAAACACATTAAACCCTCAACTTCTCTTAAATGCCTTCTCCGAGAGTGAAAAAATTGATGTTTCAGGCGCATTTATCTTAAGAGAGAAAATTTTATGCGAAAATGATGAGGAATTTAATTAAAAAAGCGTTTTTGTTGTTGATTTATTTATAATAATATATTATAATAAACTGTTGTAATGTTTTAAAAAATCTTTGGAGGACTCATCTTAGAATGAAAAAAATAATTTCTCTTGTTTTAGCGGTATTTTGCATTATGTCGGTTTGTCTTTTCTCGGGTTGCGAGGGAAAGAAAACGACTCTTGATGCAGTTACAATAAACGGCAAAACCATCGAGTGCCGTATGGATATGGAAAAGGTGCTCTCAATGTTTGAGGGAATGGAGTATGACTATTCCGAGAGTATCAGCTGCGCCTATAACGGTCTTGATAAGATTTATGACTTCGCCGATGCAGGCTTTACAGTCTACACCTATCCCGATGGTGATAAGGATTATGTCCTTGAAGTCGCGGTCTACGGCGAGGGAATAAAGCAGCTTAATGACCAGATTTTTGTCGGTATGAAAAAGAGCGAACTCGAAACCCTTTTCGGCACCGATTATAAAACTGAAGGTGATACAGTCACCTATACGGTTAAAGATGAGCAAACAATGTACTATCTCTTTGATGGGGATAGCGTTATTGAGTACGCTATAAGTGTCGCGGAGTAACATTCGCGCACTTTTTTGCTTTATAAAAGCGGAGGATTTTATGAAAAAGATTACAGTTTTAGCCCTTTCACTTGCGGTTTTAATGATGTTTACCGCCTGTTCTGATGGGAATAAAGAGAATTTAAGTTCGAATACTCCCAGCACTTCTTCAAAAACAGAGAGCATTGCCGAGAACTCCTCGGAGCCCGAAACTGATTATGCGGCTCTCAAAGCTGAGGTTCAAAAGAAGGCACAAGAGGCAATTAACAGCGTCGTAACTTCGAGTATGACAGAGATTGAAAAGGCGAAAATTGCTTACGAGTGGCTCTATTGGCACTTTAAGTATCGCGCCGCAGTAGTTGATGTGTCGGACGGATATACCGATGAATTAACTCTTGATTTAGCATCCTATTATTTCAAATATCATAAAGGCTCCTGCGAGCACTATGCCGCCGCTCAAAAGGTTCTTTTGGAGGAACTCGGCTATGAGGTAAAATATGTCGAGGGCGAGAGAATTGATTCAGGCACAAAAGAGTGGGGCGAGCATGTTTGGGTCATGATGAAGGTTGATGGTAACTGGTACCACGTTGATGGTCTTTTCGCAGGTAACCACACCGCAAATCTTAACACAATGTTCTGTGTTCCCGATAGTGCTTTGGAGAGCACTCATAGATGGGATAAGTCAAATTATCCCGCTTGTACTCAGCCTCAGCTTCTAAAGTAATCTTAAGGAGATTTTAAAATGTTTGTTCTCAGTAAAATAGCAGAATATGCTAAAGAGCAGGGCAGAATAGCGCTTGTACATAACGATAAAGTTATGACTTATAAAGAGCTTGAAGAGCGCTCAAATGCCTTTGCCGCATTTCTTTTAAAGAACGGAAAAAATAAATCTCCTGTTGTAATTTATGGACATAAGGAAGAGGAATTTTTGCCTTGTATGTACGGCGCCTTGAAGGCGGGCAGGGCTTATGTTCCGGTTGATATAACATTTCCTGCGGATAGACTTGAAATGGTGCTTTCCGATGTTAACCCCGAGTTTTTCGTAACTCTTCGCGATGTTGATGTCGCATTCTCGAGCGAAATTCAGAGCATTTGTGTAGATGAAATAAACGATATTTTTGCAAACTACCCGTCAAGTGCTATAGATAGCGCAAACTGGGTAGAAAAAGAGGATAACTGCTATATTCTCTTTACTTCCGGCTCAACAGGTCGCCCTAAGGGTGTGCCCATAAACAGAGCCAATATCGAAAACCTTGCAAGAGAGTTTACAAAATGGTGTGATATAGAAACCCCCACCGAGATTATGACAAACCAGATTTCTTACTCTTTTGATGTTTCGGTTTGCTCTGTGTATATCGGCGTGTCACTTGGCAAAACTCTCTATACTATTGATAAAACGGCTATGGAAACCCCTGCAACCCTATATGAAACTTTGGAAAAATCTGACCTTTCGCTCTGGGTTTCAACTCCGTCGTTTGCCGAACTTTGCGCTATGAATAGCGAGTTTAACAGTAAGATGCTCCCCAACATAAAGAGATTTTTGTTCTGTGGCGAAACCCTTACCCATAAACTCGTTGACCTTTTAAATGAGCGTTTCCCCGATGCCGATGTGGTGAATACCTATGGTCCTACAGAGGCAACAGTGCTTGTTACCGCGAGTCGTATTACTCGCGAAATGGCAGAGGATAGCCGCCCCATTCCTATTGGTAAACCGCTCGATGAGGTTGAGTTCAGAATTGTTGATAGCGAGGGCAAACTCCTGCCCGATGGCGAGATTGGTGAACTTCAGATAATAAGCCACAATGTCGGTCATGGATATTGGGGTAGACCAGATTTAACAGAAAAAGTCTTTTTTGAAACCGAGTCCCGCGGCGAAAAGAAAAGGGGATATAGAACGGGCGATGCCGCATATAAAATCGGCGACCTTTACTATTTCTGCGGTAGACTTGATTTTCAGATAAAACTCAATGGTTTCAGAATCGAACTTGAGGATATTGAAAATAACCTTGTTAAAGTGGAAAATATAAGCCGCGCGGTAGTCATCCCCGTAATGAACGAGGAAAAGGTTGACCACCTTGCCGCTTTCGTGCTTTTAACCTCTGCTCCTGAGGGCTCTAAACTTCGCGAGATTGCGAGAATTAAAACCGAACTTGCAAAGTTTGTCCCCGCATATATGGTGCCGAGAAAAATCGTTCTCTGCGATAGCCTTCCTACAAATACTAACGGTAAGGTCGATAGAAAAGTCCTTGCTGCACAGCTTTAAAAGAGAGGAAAAAAGATGATTCCTTTTGATTCGCTAATGTTCTTTTATCTGCTTGTAGTAGCGATTATCCCTGCCGCAATCATGGGTTTTTGCGGTAAAAAGATAAAATACTACGGCGCAGTGGTAACCTTTTTGTTCCTGCTGCTAATATTTAACACTCCTGCAAAATTTATATTCTTAGTAGCCTTCTCAATATGGCAGCTTTTGCTTGTAAAGGTTTTTGCCTTTATAGCAAAGAAAAAGCCCAAACGTTTTGTTTTGTGGATATTTGTTCTGCTTTCTCTTGTCCCTATGATACTGACAAAGTTTAAACTTGAGTTTGCGGGTAATGTGTTCGGTATTTTAGGCCTTTCGTATCTCACATTCCGTTGTGTCCAGATAATCGTGGATATGTACGACGGGCTTGTTGAAAATATCAAAGTTTTCGATTTTCTCTATTTCGTACTCTTTTTCCCCTGCATAAGCTCGGGGCCTATCGATAGGTCAAGGAGATTTACAAAGGAACTCGAAATAGGGTACACAAAAGAGGAATATAAAGAGCTTTTCCAAAAAGGTGTATGGAAACTTTTTAAGGGCGCGCTTTATAATTTCGTTTTCTCAAGCCTTATTTACACCTATTGGCTTTCGCCACTCGGTAGTTCGGTGCTGGACACCATCTCGTATATGTACGGCTATACTCTGTTCTTGTTCTTTAACTTTGCAGGCTATAGCAGTATGGCAATCGGAACGGCGTATATCCTGGGTGTAAAACTTGAGGAAAACTTCAATATGCCTTTTGCCGCTCTTGATATGAAGGATTTCTGGGCAAGATGGCATATAAGCCTCTCAACCTGGCTTCGCGATTATGTTTATTCGCGTTTTGTGCTTTCAGCCCTTAAAGGCAGATGGTTCAAAAATCCTTACACAGCCTCGTATATCGGATATGTACTGACTATGATGACAATGGGCATCTGGCATGGCTTTGAGTGGCATTATATCGTTTATGGTGCCTACCACGCCGCCCTTATGTGCATAAATGACGTGCTCGATAATAAGGTAAAAGGCTTTAAGAAACTTAAAAGAAACGAAAAATGGCAACCGCTTTTCTGTCTTGTTACCATTCAGCTCTTTAGTTTCGGTCTGCTTATTTTCTCGGGCAAACTTTTCTAGGAGGAAACTGAAATGGAAGAAAAAATTATTGAAATTTTAGCGGAAAAATGTGGCGTTGAGCCCGAGGATATCCGCGATGATATGGATATAGATATGTTCGAAGAAGGTCTTTTGGACTCATTTGCAATGCTCGGACTTATCGTTGATTTTGAGGCAGAACTCGGCATCAAACTCGAGATAACCGAAATTGACCGTAAGGACATCAATACTCCCAATAAGGTAATAGCTTGCCTTAAACAGAGAGGATAATTAAGGTGAAAAAAATCTTGCTTCGCACATTATGTGCGATACTGATAATAGCGCTCCTTTTTGCCGTGCTGCCTGGAGCACTTTCGCTTGCCGCACCCGAGTATAGAGATGCGCTTGGAAATGGTAGTGATGACCAAAAGATTCAGGGGCTTTATTTAGTCAAAGAATCGGCAAAGAGGGAAGATAATGTAATAATTTACGGCTCATCGGAACTGAGAACCGACTATATCTCAACCCACCCCGCAAATTTCTTTAAGGATAAGAGGGCAGGTTTTCAGGTGAACTTGGTTGGTAGGGGCTCTTGTCAGGGCATTATTCACGCTATGAGCATCGCCGCTTCGGGCGATAGCCTTAGGGACACTCCCGTTGTGCTGATAACCTCGCCGCAGTCCTATGTAGAGGGCGGTATCACTCCAGATATGTTCTTTGCGAATTTTTCCAAACAACAGTATATAACTATAATGTACGATAAAACCGTCACCGATGATATTAAGGTGCGATTTTCAAAGCGTGTTTTGGAAATGTTTGACCGTTATGATAGTAATTTTGGAAAACTTTCTGGCTACGATGATATAAGAATTCTTGCAAAAATCGGCGCCGAAGGAAACTTTCTAAACAGCGCCGCAAAGATAGGATGTGCCCCTTACTTCCTTTTCAGTAAGTATCTTGCCGATAATAAGGATATTGTAAATTCCATTAAACTTATTAACTCTGCAAAAGAGGATAGCGAGCCTAAGATAGAGGAAATCGACTATAAAAAAGAGCAAGAGGCGGCTGTTGAAATCGCTAAAACTCAAACCGATAATAACGATTTTGGAATGCGAAACGATGACTGGAAAAAGAATGTCGGCAAGCACCTAAAGAGGTTTGAAAACCGCGATAAAGACCTCTCTTATGATAATTCAGTTGAGTATGATGATTTAAGGCTTCTCTTAGATATTTGTGAACTTAAAGGCATTAAACCTATGTTTGTATCTGTGCCGCTTCACGGTAAGTGGTCGGATTACACAGGCTTTACAAAAGAGCGCCGCCAAAGTTATTATGAGAAGGTCGAGAGCATCGTTTCAGAGTATGATGCCGAATTTGTAGACCTTTCAGAGTATGAATATGAAGAATATTTCCTTTGCGATACAATGCATCTGGGATGGAAAGGATGGCTTAAGGTAAATGAAGAAATTGACTCGTTTTATAAGCGATTTAGGCAATAAGATTTACTCAAATCCCGTCCTTCGTATAACCTTTTATGTGCTAGTGATAGCCACAATATTGGCGCTTTACCTCTTTACCGAGGGCCAAGCAATCGAATTTGTTTATAATGACTTTTAATATAAGGAGAATTCATAATGGAAAAGAGTATGGATTTAAAAATTCTTTTTGAAAAGGCAAACGAGCTTGAGGGCCAGAGCCTTACTGTTTGCGGCTGGGTAAAAACACTTCGCTCATCTAAAGCAATCGGTTTTATCGAGCTCAATGATGGAACCTGCTTTAAAAATCTTCAGGTGGTTTTTGAGGAGGATAAGGTTTCTAACTTCTCAGAGATCGCAAAACTTAACGTAGGCAGTTCGCTTTATGTAAAGGGTAAGGTGGTGCTTACTCCCGAGATGCGCCAGCCTTTCGAGATTCACGCCGAGGAAATTGAAATAGAGGGCGAGTCTCCTGCAGATTATCCTCTCCAGAAGAAGAGACATAGTCCCGAGTTTTTAAGAACAATTGCGCATCTTCGCGCCCGTACAAACCTTTGCGGTGCGGCTTTCCGCGTTCGCTCGGTAGCATCTTACGCTATTCATAAGTTCTTCCAGGACAGAGGATTTGTTTACACACATACCCCCATCATCACAGGTAGTGACTGTGAGGGTGCAGGCGAGATGTTTAAGGTTACAACCCTTGATTTAAATAATCCCCCTCGCACCGAGAGCGGCGAAATTGACTGGTCGCAGGATTTCTTCGGTAAACAGACCTCGCTTACCGTTTCAGGTCAGCTTGAGGGCGAGTGTATGGCAATGGCATTCGGAAAGATTTATACCTTCGGCCCTACATTCCGCGCCGAAAATTCCAATACTCAGCGCCACGCTGCAGAGTTTTGGATGATTGAGCCCGAGATTGCATTCTGTGAGCTTAACGATATTATGGACACCGCACAGGATATGATTAAATTCGTAATTGGTTACGTGCTTGAAAAGTGCCCCGATGAAATTAACTTCTTCAACAACTTTGTTGATAAGGGACTTATCGAGCGCCTCAAATCTGTAGTAGAATCTCCCTTTGTGAGACTTTCCTATACCGATGCAGTAAAGGAACTTGAAAAGGCAAATGACCGCTTTACTTTTAAAGCTTATTGGGGTTGCGATCTTCAGACAGAGCACGAAAGATATCTTACCGAGGAGCTTTGTAAGTGCCCCGTATTTGTAACCGATTATCCCAAGGAGATTAAGGCATTTTATATGCGCCAGAATGATGATGGTAAGACAGTTGGCGCGGTTGACCTTCTCGTGCCTGGTATCGGCGAAATCATCGGCGGTAGCCAACGTGAAGAGAGATACGATGTTCTCGTAAACCGCATTAAAGAACTCGGTCTTAATGAGGAAGATTATAGTTGGTATCTTGATCTTCGTAAATACGGCGGTACCCGTCACGGTGGTTTCGGTCTCGGATTTGAGCGCCTTATTATGTACCTCACAGGTATTTCCAATATCCGCGATGTTCTCCTTTTCCCCAGAACAGTTGGTAATGCTGAATTTTAAGTAAGGAACGATTAAAATGTCAAAACATCAAGAAGTTGCACTTCCCGTTATTCGCAGACTTCCCAGATATTATCGCTTTATAAGTCGACTTATAAGTAAGGGCGTTGAGCGTATTTCATCAAAAGAACTCTCTCAAAAAATGGGACTTACTGCATCTCAGATAAGACAAGACCTTAACTGTTTCGGCGGTTTCGGTCAGCAGGGTTACGGCTATAACCTTTCCGCACTTAAAGATGAGATAGGAAAAATTTTGGGTCTCAATGAGCCTATTAAAACGGTCATTGTCGGTGCAGGTAATATAGGTAAAGCCGTCGGCAGAAGAATGGAGTTTGAGTCGGTAGGCTTTGAGGTTGTGGCAATTTTCGATAGTAATCCCGAGGTTTTTGGTAAAGAAATACGTAATCTTTCGGTTGAATCTGTTGAGAAAATGCCCGAATTCTGCCGCGAAAATAATGTTCGCGCAGCAATTGTCTGTGTATCGGATGAAAGTGCAAAAGAGGTTGTCAACTCGCTTATCGAAAGCGGTGTCAATACTTTTTGGAACTTTACTCATTACGATATTCAGATACATAATCCCGATAAAAATCTTGCAGTAGAGAATGTTCACCTAAACGATAGCCTTATGACCCTTCGCTATCTCGCAAATGATATGGACTAAAATAAGCCCTGTCCACAACTGTGGGCAGGGCTCATATTTTTCCGAGCAGTATAAGTAAAAGATACGCACAAAGTATGCCGTATCGGTCGTCGTCTTTGCCGCAGTCAATAGGTAGTTCAAACGGTTCGATAATCTTGCCGTAAAAACCTTTTAAGCTTCGCTGTAGACTTATAACGCAATTTTCCTCTCTGCAACTTGAAAATGTCAATGTGTCCCGAGTACAAAGGCCGCAGGTTATAACCTGGCTTTTTAAGGATTTTGCAATCTCGAGGTCGCATAAATTCAGACTGTCGATTATACAGTACTTTTCGCCGACTATTTGAGGCTTTTCTATGCAATTATTAAGGAAAACGGCCGTGTTATGCGCTTTAATAGCCTTAATATCTTTACTGAAAATACAAGCAATCCCATCGCAATCAGGGGAAACTTCAAAAATTTTTTCAGAGGATATTTCTGTAGCCTTTATATGTTTTCGAAGTATCTTGCAAACAGTTTTGCGAAAACTTCCTTCTGCATTTTGCCCGATAAAGACTGCGAGCATCAGGTTTCACCTCAAATAGACCGTAAATAAACTCTTTATTTTAAAATGCCACAATATTTTTAAAAAATTCTTGCTATTTGAGATTTTTTTTGATATACTATCCTTGTTGTTTTTATACACTGTTTTTATGAGCAGGTTGGCCCTGTGCGACGGTATGCCGTGAACCATGTCAGGCGGGGAACCGAGCAGCATTAAGCGGATTTTACTGTGTGCCGCAGTAAAGCCTGCCTGCTCATAAAAGCGGTGTATTTTTATTTTGCCGGTAAGAGAAATGGTGCAGCGACTTATACTAGCAATATTGTTGCAATTTAGTAAATTATGTGATAAAATAAATATGTATTGAATTCTTTAGGAGAATATTTAAAAAGTAGGAGGAATTTTTGTGCCTGGTTTTTTTGTCAGCAATAAGAAGGTTGATATTGAGCTTAAAAACTATTTCCCCGAACGTTGTGTAACAGATGCGATTGACAGCAATCTTTTTACTGCAAAAAGAAATACTCTTAACAAGTTTATGCAGGATAAAACACTCTTTGAAAATGATGATGCAGTAATAGCTTTAGATGGTTGCCTTTTGAATAAAAAAGATCTCTTTGAAAAGTATGGTGTTTCATCGGTAGAACAGCTTGTGCTTCATATGTATAAGCAAAACGGCGACGAATTTTTTACAGATTTTCGTGGCGGTTTTACAGGTGCATATTATGATAAGAAAGAGGATAAATGGCTTGTCTACACTAGCCATACGGGAGAGAATCCACTTTATTATACCGTGTTTGACGGTGGCTTTGCCGCAGGATGTCAGGTAAACTATATTATTGATGCAAGGAAACATTTAGGTGCTGAGCTTACATTTGATGAGGGAGCAGCATATCAGATGCTTACCTATGCATATATGGCAATAGATTCTACGTTTGCACAGGAGATAAAGCGCCTTCGCGGTGGTACATATCTTGTGTGTAAGGGCGGAAAGTGCGAGGTAAAAACATATTATACCTTCGCAAAACATCTCGATAGATTTAAAGATTATAGCGAAGATCAGATTGTAGATGAACTTGATAAGGCCTTTAAAGAGGCAGTGCGCCTTGAATTTGATAAGGACATCGAATATGGATATAAACACATAGCTGATATGAGCGGCGGTCTTGATTCGAGAATGACTGCTTGGGTGCCTCAGGCTATGGGGTATGCTCCCGTTCAGCTGCTTACATACTGTAAATCGGATTATCTCGATGAAAAAATTGCAAAAGAGATAGCTCAGTACTGGAAAGATGAACTTATCATAAAGCCTCTTGATGACGCTTCGTTTTTATATGACATCGATGAAGTAACTTTTCTTACCGGAGGTCTTTCGCTTTACTCGGGTATTTCGGGCGGAAACAGACTTTTAAAATCGCTGGATATGCAGCAGTATGGTATTGAACATACCGGAATGATAGGCGATGCTGTTGTAGGTTCTTTCTGGGATAGTTTTGAAGAAATAAGTAAAAGACGTACAATGGGTAGGTACTCGAGTAAACTCAAGTCGCGCCTGCCCGAGAATGTAAACAACTACATTACAACATTTGAAGATAAAGAAATGTATCTTCATTATACCCGTGCTTTTCAGGGAGCCACCAACACATATCAAATAAGAAAAAATTATACAGAGGCTTCCTCTCCATTTATGAATGTTGAGGTTTTGCAACTTTGTATGGATGTTTCGCAAAGATTCCGCGCAGGTCATAGGATGTATAAGCATTGGATATTAAAGTACTATCCGGATGCCGCTAAGTTTAGGTGGGAGAGGACAGGCGGAAAAATTACTGAATCTAAATTAAGATCTAAGATAAGAAGAGTACTTACAAAAGGTCCGCTTAAGCTCCTCAAAATGATTGGCAAGGCGGATAAAGTTAAAACAGGCATGACACCTATGGAAGCATGGATTTCGGGTGATAAAAAACTTAAGGAATATCTTGATAACTATGAGAAAACTGGATACCAATATCTTCCCCCGAATGTGTCTGAGCAGCTTATAAATGATATGAAATGGCTTTATCAAACGGGTAATGCCAATGAGCAAACAATGGTACTTACTGTTCTTTCGGCCGCAAAACTTTACTTTAACTAAAATTTTGGGGAGAAATTAATGAAAAAAATATTATCATTGCTGGTGGCATTATTGATGCTATTTTGCATCATTGGATGCGATAAGAATGTGGACACCAGCTCTCAAATATCGGGAGATTCGAGCTTATCATCTCAGTTTACAGAGTCAAGTGGCTCTGCAAACACCGATTCTACAAGCAGTAAGGGCAGCAATTTTTGGCAGAACCTTTTTGGCGGCGGTGACGATAAAAGCAGTAGCGCCCCCTCACAGTTGCAGTCGCAAAATGGTGAGTCAGGTCAAGGAAATGAGCCCGATATATCCGTCCCTCAGTCATCGGTAAAACCTTGTAAACAGGGCGAGGAACACGTTGACGAAAATAACGATACCGTATGCGATAAGTGTTACATTTCGGTAATCGCGAATATCGACTTTTTCGCAATGAATGATCTGCATGGCAAATTCCTTGATACAGATTCGCAACCCGGTGTCGACGAACTTACTACATATTTTAAAAATGCCTACCGCTATGAATCCAATGTGGTATTGCTTTCCTCGGGAGATATGTGGCAGGGAAGCGCGGAATCAAACCTTACTAAAGGTAATATTATAACCGATTGGATGAATGAACTTGATTTTGTGTCAATGACCCTCGGAAACCATGAGTATGATTGGGGCGAGGAGTATATTGAGAAGAATGCACAGATTGCCGAGTTTCCCTTTTTGGCAATAAACATCTATGAGAGAGCAACTAATCAGCTTGCCGATTATTGCAGACCTTCAACTATGATTGAGCGCGGCGGT
>JAZQLL010000173.1:0-4682 GCA_045542675.1 Oscillospiraceae bacterium | reverse complement strand
CCGCCGTCGGCTACTATCTCATCGGCAACCTTCTGTGCCGCCTCTTCATTAAGGTCTAAAAGTGCAACCTTGTCGCCGAGTTTAGCAAGTTCCTTTGCAAAACTTCCGCAGAGCACTCCGCCTGCGCCTGTAATAACAACTATTCTGCTCATTTTAGTTTCTCCTTATTTAAATATTTCCATAACCTTACGAGCTTCTTTAATATCGACAGGATATGTACCCTCGCCTCTGGGGGAAGCCTCGATGGAGATTCTCGCATTGTAGCCGCAAGCGTCAAGCGATTTTCTCCATTCGCGTATTGGCTCAATGTCATTTAAGTCGGGAATCTTGCGGTCGGCATTTGCTCTGGCAAGATGTGCGTGGCTGATAAGCCCCTCGGAGTTTACAACACTATCGAGGGACTCCTCAACCATAAACAGGTGGTAAAAGTCCACTAAAGCGCGGACATTAGGATGATTTACTCGTTTAACGGTTTCGATAACTTCCTTAAGAGTATTTAAGGTGTTTGTTTCCTTATAGTTTAAGTGCTCGAGCACTACGGTCATTCCAACCTTCTCCGCCTCATCGCCGAGCATTCTTATAACATCGTCGAGCTGATCTAAACCTTTTTGTCTGTCAAAGCCTTCGGGGATGCTGCGAAGTGAGCCACTACCGAGAACTGCGATCTGGCCGCCGAGCCTTTTTGCACGCTTAAGGGCTTTTCTTGTGTACTCTCGGGCGCCCTCAAGGTCAGCATTCTCGCCCATAATTGTAACGGTAGGACCGAAGAAGCCGTTGAAAGCCTCAACCTTAAGGCCGAGTGCCTCGACCTCTTTGACCTTTTGTTCAAACTCCTCATCAGTAAGTTTGCTTACTGCGAAAAGGGAAAGCTCAAGATAATCAAAACCTGCCTCTTTAACAAACTGGATTCTTGTAAAGTCTGTACTTGCGCCGATTCTCATGATGTCTTACCTCCGCGCTTATTTAAGTTTCTCGATTGCCTCAAAAAGACCTGCAATATAGGTGGCTCCGAGGGCTCTGTCGTAAAGGCCGTAGCCATATCTGCCCTTTTCGCCCCAGATCATTCTGCCGTGGTCAGGACGGACATATCCGTCAAAGCCATTATCAACAAGCGCCTTTGCGATGCCGAACATATTGATAGAACCGCACTCTGTGGGGTGACCAACCTCTTCAAAGCGGCGGGGACCTGTGTGCTTAATGTTTCTCAAATGCAAGAAATGAATTCTATCGGCAAACTCGCCTGCCATGGCAACGAGATCATTGTCGGGGTTTGCGCCGAGCGAGCCTGTGCAGAATGAAAGTCCGTTATTCTTAACGGGAACGATGTCAAGAAATCTTCTTAAGTTTTCTCTGTTTGTGATGATTCGGGGAAGACCAAAGATGCCCCACGGTGGATCATCGGGGTGAATAGCCATATTGATGCCGCTCTCCACTGCAACGGGAATAACCTTCTTTAAAAATTTCTCGAGGTTTTTCCAAAGTTGCTCCTCATCTATTTTGCTGTAAGCGTTAAGAAGCTCGCGCATACCCTCTTTGGTGTAACTCGAGTCCCAACCGGGAAGTTGAAGTTCACTTGTAAGGGGGTTCATAGAAAGAACGGTTTCCTCATCGTAAGCCAGAGCGTTTGCGCCGTCGGGCTGCTGGTGCTCAAGCTCACTTCTGAGCCAATCGAAAACGGGCATAAAGTTATAGCAAATGCATTTAACACCTGCTTTTCCGAGCCTTCTTACGTTCTCGCAATAATTTTCAATAAGCTCATCGGCCTTTTCGTTGCCGAGTTTAATGTCCTCGGGAACGGGAACGCTTTCTACAACATCAAAAATAAGTCCGTGCTTCTTACACTCGTCACTTATTTTTTTGATACTCTCTTCACTCCAGACTCCGCCGGGCTTAACATCGTAAACCGCCGAAACAATGCTACGCATTGTCGGAATCTGACTGATTTTTTCTAAAGTTACGGGATCGCTTTCGCCATACCATCTGAAAGAAAGTTTCATTTTCCTTGACACCTTCCATTTCTGCCCATACGGGCCCATTTTTCTTAATGATACTATAAAAATAAATACAATTAAATTACTTATATTGTCTTTTTATATTGCAAATATTATCATTTAATGTTATAATGTGCGCAAAGGAGAGAAAAACTATGCGCGAGAACTACAAATACCGAGATGAAACGCTCGATTTTCACTACACATTAGATGACATTCCCAACCCTAATGACAGCGGTTTTAAGGTGCACACCCATCTTTACAACGAGCTTTACTATTTCATAAGGGGCAAGGCATCTTTTCGTATTGAGGGCACCGAGTACCCTCTGCACCCGGGCGACATTTTAATAATGCGCCACGCCGAGTCGCACGCCGTTGAGGTTGATGTTTCGCAGCCTTACGAGAGGGTGTCAATGCGATTTGACCCCGAGATAGTGCGCGCTATCGACCCCGAGGGAAATCTCTTGCGTCCGTTTAACGACAGGCCGCTCGGCAAGGGCAATAGATTTACCCCCGCCGATTTTAAAAGTTCGCTTTGCATTATGCTTTTTGAAAGTCTTACCGAAAAGCCGCAAAATCCCCGTCAACAAATAGTTTCTACACTTATTCCCATTTTAAACGAACTTTGCACAGCTTTTGAAAATAAAAATGACAACGAGCAGGACTCATCAAACGCTCTCGGAAAGCGCATAATAGATTATATAAACCGTCATCTGTCCGAAGATCTGTCGCTTGACCTTATCTGTTCGCGTTTTTACATCAGTAAACCCCAGCTTTGCCGAATTTTTAAAGGTCTCACCGGTTCGACTGTCTGGGAATACATCACCGTTAAAAGACTTATGTCGGCACAACAAATGATAAAGGGCGGCACCCCGCCGACTAAAGCGGCCATCTCCTGCGGTTTTAATGATTATTCGGTCTTTTACAGAGCCTGGCGCCGCCGTTTCGGTTCTTCGCCCAAGGCTCAGTAAATTAGGAGAAAATTATGGATTATAAACACATTCTTTTTGATTTAGACGGCACCCTCACCGACCCCGCTCTCGGCATTACCAACTCGGTAATGTATGCACTGAAACACTACGGCTTCCCTATCCCCGAGCGCGAAAAATTATTCTTTTTCATAGGTCCGCCGCTTATCGATTCGTTTGAGAAGCATTGCGGATTTGATAGAGAAAAAGCCGTTGAGGCGATGGGAGTTTACAGGGAATACTTCGGCGAAAAAGGCATCCTTGAAAACGAGGTTTATAAGGGAATCCCCGAGCTCTTAGCTGCGCTTGTAAAAGCGGGTAAAAAGCTCTATCTTGCCTCGAGCAAGCCGGAAGTGTACTGTGTGCAGATTTTAAAGCACTTTGACCTTTATAAGTATTTTACCTTCGTTGCGGCAAACACTATGGAAGAAGACCGCAGCGAAAAAAGCGACATCATCGATTGGCTCTATGAAAATCACCCCGAGGTGAAAAAAGAGGGCGCCATTATGGTGGGCGACACCGAGTTTGATGTTATCGGCGCACACGCGCAGGGTCTTCCCTGTATCGCCGTTACTTACGGCTACGGAAACGAGAAAAATGTTGCGGCAAACCGCCCTGAGTTTTATGCCAATTCGGTTTCTGAGCTTAAAGAAATCCTGCTCACAAAATAAATTTGTATTGTAGGGGACGTCGCCCGCGACGTCCCGCAAGGTGTGTACAAAACAAATTTTCCACACAAACGAAACGAGGTAAAAATGAACACTTTTGAAAAAATCTATGCCGTTGTTCGTCGCATCCCAAAGGGAAAAGTTGCAACCTACGGACTTGTCGCCGCGATGGCAGGCAATCCCCACTGGTCGCAGGTTGTCGGCTACGCCCTGCACGCAAATCCCGACCCCGCAACAATTCCCTGCCACCGCGTTGTTAATAGGTTCGGCGAGGTTTCCCCCGCTTTTGTTTTCGGCGGCGAGGGCCGACAACGCGCTCTCTTAGAGAGCGAAGGCATCACCTTTCTTGAAGACGGCAAAGTCGATATGAAAAAACACCTCTGGCTCGGCGAGGATCTCTGATATGGAAAATGATATTAGCCTGCCAAAACGCAAACCCACGCGATTAAAAGAGTATGATTATAATCAAAGCGGATATTATTTCATAACCATCTGTGCTTACAAAAAGACCTGTATTTTTTCCCACGTTGTAGGGGGCGGCGCCTTCGACGCCCCGCAAAACAAATTATCAAGCATTGGGGAAACCATAGAAAAATACATTTTGTCGACAAATAATATTCTTGAGATTACGATTGATAAATATGTTATTATGCCAAATCACATTCACTTAATATTGATTGTGCAAAACGGGTGCGGGACGTCGAAGGCGCCTCCCCTACAAATAATATAATCTCTCACGCCGTTTCTACATTTAAGCGTTTTGTCAACCAAGAGGTTGGATACAACGTTTTTCAGCGTTCATTTCACGACCATATTATACGAGACCAAAACGATTATCTTAAAATATGGAATTATATTGACACAAACCCTCATAAATGGAATCCGGATCGCTTCTACATAGAATCAGAAACGATTTAAGTTAAGTATCTGTTTGTATCATAAAAATTTGCAAAACACTTTTTAGTATGCTATACTCACAGTAAATTAAAATTACAACATTGGAGAGCAAAATGTTATGAAAAAAATAGCCATATTTTTATTAGCAATACTTCTTT
>JAZQLL010000172.1:0-8441 GCA_045542675.1 Oscillospiraceae bacterium | reverse complement strand
CAGAGCGATATAGGCGAGCGCATTTCGCATATTGTTCTTATGGGAATAGGCGAGCCGCTTGATAATTTCGATAATGTGGTTAAATTTCTTGATATGGTGTCAAATACCGACGGACTTAACATAGGCCAAAGAAATATTTCGCTTTCAACCTGCGGAATAGTGCCGAATATTGATAAACTTGCGGAGCTTGATATGCAGATAACCCTTTCAATCTCACTTCACGCCCCGACAAATGAACTTCGAAGCAGTATGATGCCCATAAATAAAAAGTACCCGATAGAAGAACTTATTGCCGCTTGCCATAGATACGTCAATAAAACGGGTAGGCGAATCAGTTTCGAGTACACGCTTGTTCAAGGGGTAAACGACAGTATAGAGCATGCGGAAAAGCTCTGCGAACTTTTAAAGGGACTTTTGTGTCACGTGAATCTTATCCCGGTAAACTCAATAGAGGACTCGGAGTATAAAAAGAGCGAGAAAAAAGCAATCGAGGATTTTAGGAAAGCTATAGAAAAACATAAAATCACGGCAACAGTTAGAAGAAAACTCGGCGCGGATATAAATGCCGCCTGCGGACAACTGAGAAGAGAAAGCAGATAAATACTTTTATTAGTTGACAAATGGGCTATAAAAGTGATATTATTATATGGTCAATGACTATTTGTAAAGGAGGGATACTGTGAAAGCATACGGTCTTACCGATATTGGCCTTGTTCGTGAATCGAATCAGGATTGTTTCGCTGTCTCGGTTGACGGTGCCGAGCCTGTCTGGGCGGTAGTGTGTGACGGAATGGGCGGAGCAAACGGCGGATATTACGCTAGTAGCACAGTGTCCGCGGCCTTTTCTCATAGTATGGATATAAACTTTGAGGGACTTAAACCTAAGCAAATTGAAAATGTTATGTGCGAGGCGGTAAGAGGCGCAAATGAGTCGGTTTATAAAACCGCTTGTGAGCAGCCCGACCTTTCGGGAATGGGAACGACTCTTGTTGCCGCAGTTATTTCGGGCGATACCGCGAATATCGTTCACGTAGGTGATAGTAGGGCATACCTTGTAGGTGACGGCAAGGTCACAAGACTTACAAATGACCACTCGGTCGTTCAGCAGCTTGTAGAACTTGGTCAGATAACCGAGGAAGAAGCTAAGGTTCATCCCGAAAAAAATATGATAACACGTGCAGTCGGAGTTAAAGAGGATGTTGAGCCCGAGGCAAATACCTGCAAACTTCATAAAAATGAGTCGGTTCTGCTTTGTACGGATGGTCTTACCAATCTTGTAGATGACATAGAAATTCTCGAGATAATTTCAAATAATGCTATCGAGGATGCTACAGAAAAACTTGTAGACCTTGCAAAATCAAGAGGCGGTACGGATAATGTAACCGTCGTTATCATACAGTAATTATCTTGCGAAAATAGGAGTGAGAAGAATGAATAAATACATCGGTGTCAGACTTGCAGGCCGTTATGAGATTCAGGAGCAAATAGGAATCGGCGGTATGGCAAATGTCTATAAGGCCAAAGACCTTATTGATGATGTTACCGTTGCAATTAAAATCCTAAAGGACGAGTATATTCAGAATGAGGAGTTTTTGCGCCGTTTCAGAAATGAGGCAAAGGCAATAGCAGGTCTTTCTCATCCTAATATCGTTAAGGTTTATGATGTTATTTATAACGATGATGTTCCTGCAATAGTTATGGAATATATCGATGGAATAACCTTAAAAGAATATATCGAGCGCGAAGGAATCCTTAAGTGGAAAGAGGCTTTGCACTATGTAGTACAGGTCTTAAGAGCACTTCAGCACGCACATGATAAGGGTATTGTTCATAGAGACATTAAGCCTCAGAATATTATGCTCCTTATGGATGGAACAATTAAGGTGATGGATTTCGGCATTGCCCGTTTTGCTCGTTTCGAGACTAAAACGATTTCGGGCAAGGTTATAGGCTCTGTTCACTATATCAGTCCCGAGCAGGCTTGTGGCGATGTTACCGACCATAAAACCGATATTTATTCGGTAGGCGTAATGCTCTTTGAAATGGTTACAGGTCGCCTTCCTTTTGAGGCGGATGCCGCTGTTTCCGTTGCTATGATGCAGGTTTCTAAAACCCCTATGCGCCCCAGAGAGATAAATGATACAATTCCTGAGGGATTTGAGGAGATTATCCTTAAGGCTATGCAAAAGGATACCCGTCAAAGATACCAGAGCGCAGCAGAGATGCTCCGCGATATAGATGAGTTTAAGAAAAATCCGAGCATTCAGTTCTCGTATAAGTATCTGAATAACGATGATATGCCCACCCGCCATTTTGGCGCGGTTCCCCCTGAAGTTAAAACACCCAAAAAGGTGGAAGTAAAGCGCGAGGAGCCTGAGGAAGAGGAAAAGTCTAAAATGATTCCCATTCTTCTCGGAATCGTTGCCGCAGTTGTAGTAGGTCTTATTGTTTTGCTTGTTTGGGCAATTCCTAATCTGCTAGGCGGTCAAACCAAGGCAGCAGAGATTCCTTATGTTGTAGGTATGCACATTAACGAGGCTACTGAAACGCACAAGAATTTTGATTTTAGCGGATACGAAACTGCTTACAATGATGAGTATGAAGAGGGTATAATCTTCAAGCAGGAAGAAAAAGAAGGCAAAAAGACCAAGAACTTTAAAATGACCGTTTGGGTAAGCCTCGGTGCCAAGAAAGCAACCATTCCCGATGTAACCGAGTATGAGGTTAGTGCCGCTATTGATGCTCTTAAAAAAGCAGGATTCCAGAACTGGGTTGAAATCCAGGAAGAAAGCGCAACTGTTGCTAATGGACTTGTTGTAAGAACATTCCCTGCAAGAGGTGAAGATGCTCCACTTTCAACCGTTATTCAGATTTTCAAATCGGTAGAAAAGGTTGAAAAGGTACAGGTTCCTGATGTTGTCGATATGAGTTACGAGCAGGCGGCTCTGCTACTTCAGGCTAAGGGACTTGTAGTGGCAGATCCCGTTAAGGTGCCTTCAACAAAGGCGGCAGGAATCGTAACTTACCAGGATGTAACTGCTGAAAGTTGGGTAGACCAGGGCACAACTGTTACCCTTAAGGTAAGCTCAGGCGAGACTCAGAAAACAAGCTACAAAATTGATATTACAGTACCCGATTTCTATGAAGGAGAGGTAACACTTAGTGCTACCTTAAACGGTGAACCTGTTAAGAATTCAACTTTCAGACCTAAGGATCACAATATATGGTCACTTACCTTGAATGGTACCGGTACTGCTAAACTTGTTATAAGAATTGATGATAAACTTTATCAGGCGTATAACATTAACTTCGATGCTCAAAGTAAGACCTTGGTTCAGGATAGAACTGAAGATCTTAAGAATGAAATATTGGGCACAGAGAGTAATGTTGCAGGCGCGGAAACATCGAGTGGCATTGCAACAGTAACCGAATAAATTTAAAACTTGGCGGCGGTAGGGAATCTATCGCCGCTTTGTAAAATGTGAGAGGGAAAAATGGAAAAAATTCAGGGCAGAATTTTGAAGGGTATCGGCGGTTTTTATTATGTCGAAACCGAAAGAGGCCTCATAGAATGTAAAGCCAGAGGCTCTTTTCGTAATAAAGATATAACTCCGCTTGTGGGCGATTTTGTAAGTATAGAATACGATAGCGAAAAGGCTAATGGAGTTATAAATGAGATACTCCCTCGCAAAAACTCCTTGGTGCGCCCCGCAGTAAGCAATGTCGATAAACTTTATATCGTTTGTTCTACAACCCTTCCCGAGCCCAATTTCCTCAACATAGATAAGCTCATTGCGATTGCGCTTTGCAATAACATTGAGCCAATTATCGTAATCAGTAAAACCGACCTTCAGTCTAGCGAAAACCTGCAGAAAACCTATGAAAATGCAGGCTTCAAAGTTTTTCAGACAAATAGCAGTCTTTCAAAAGGGTCAGAGGAAATTAAAAACTCGCTCAGCCGCTCTGTAAGCGTGTTTACAGGCAATTCGGGAGTCGGAAAATCTACCCTCATTAATCAGATGTTTCCCGATCTTTCGCTTAAAACGGGTGAGGTTTCGATGAAACTTTCAAGAGGTAGGCATACCACCCGCCATGTTGAACTTTTCCCCCTTAAAAATGGCGGATACCTTGCTGATACTCCCGGTTTTTCGAGTATAGACCTTGAGAGCAGTAACCTTATATTAAAGGATGACGTTATAAAAGGATTCCCCGAGTTTGACGAGTTTTTGAGTGACTGCAGATTTCTTGACTGCAGACATATCGGCGAGCGTGATTGCGCCATAAAAAATGCGGTAGAAGAGGGGAAAATAGAGAAAACCCGCTATGAAAGTTACTGTGCGCTGTATAGTGACGCTGAAAAAATAAAGGATTGGGAAGTAAAGCCCAAGAGGAAATAAAATGAAAAAATGTGTTATTTTTGCTGCCGCTCCCATTAAAAGCGGCCAAAAAATAAATATCGATAGCGAAACTGTGGTAGTCTGCGCCGATGCAGGTTATTTGCACGCTAAGAAACTCGGCATAAAACCCGATATTTTGCTCGGTGATTTTGATTCGTTTTCCAAAGACGAGGCGGACGACGTTTTGTCTGTAACATTTCCGACTCGAAAAGATGATACCGACCTTATGCTCGCAGTAAAATATGCGATGGAGTACGGTTGCGATGATTTTACCATCTACGGAGCACTTGGGGGTAAGCGCCTTGACCATACAGTTGCCGCATTTTCCACTCTTGGATTTCTCATGGATAATGGTTTCGCCGCAAGGCTTGTTGATGGAGAAACGATTGTGGAACTTCTGTCTGTCGGTGAGTACCAAATTGAAAATTGCGGCTCGTACATTTCGCTTTTTCCCTTCGGTTGCGATAGTGTAACAGTAAATCTTGAAGGCACCGCGTATGACGGAGAGGTTTTGCTTACATCCTCGTTTCCACTCGGAGTCAGTAATGAAGTTATAGCCGATAAGGCTAAAATAGAGGTCTTTCAGGGAGATAATATAAGCCGCGTGATGTTAATACGCGCACCTAAATAGGATTAACAAAAAATTCCCCATTAGCGTATAATGACAGTAGGTAGATTGCCTGATTTAACGCTTCGGAGGAAAATTATGGGAAAAAGAAGATGCAGAGCAGGGAGAGTATTTTTGTTCCTTGGTATTTCGATACTTATTCTGTCCTTTTGCTCGTTTAAGTTTATTTGTGTCGCGGCGGCGATTGCCCTTATTATCCTGGGCACAAGGCTGCTTCTTTGCTCATGATTTTCTGTCTAAATAATGAATGGGGGAAATTATGTGAAGATAGTCGTTGTAAAAAGTCCCAAACTACTTAAGGGAATTTTAAGGCTCATTTTCGGAATTAAAAAAGAAGAGAATACATAAAGGAGTAAAAAATGGCAAAACAGACTATTAAAGAAAAGGAAGAACAGAGAAAAAAACAAGAACGCTACGAGCGTGGATATAAGGATTATTGGTTTCTTCTGCTCATAACCTTTATATGCTGGATTCTTGAATCTCCTGCAGTCTATGGGCTGCTGGCAGATAGTAGCCGTGACCACTTCCCTCCCTATGGAGTTGCTATATTGGTGGTGTCAACTGTAGGCTATCTTTTGGCAGTTTTACTTTTGGCTCTTGATAAAAGAAAAGGCAGTATAATTGCGAGCGTGACATCGGGACTCTTAATAGTCCTCTTTTGTGCGTTTATTTATGCAGGTTACGAGAGAGCACACAAAAGCGAATTTAATGTGGCGCAAATAGTGGTTTCCTACGCTATCCCCGCGGTAGCCGTTCCGCTTGCAAATATTATTATGGTAAATAGAAGACTGTAAGACCGTCGGTTTTTGGCCCTCGGTCTTGTGGTCTTGGAGGATAAATTATGATTATTATTAAAAAAACACCTACATATATAACAAGAGAACTCTGTACAGATGCAGGACTTACCTTTAGTGATGATAAGATATGTTATGCCGCATTAAACGGCCGCGACATTTGCGGATTCTGCTTTTTTAAAATGCATGGACAAACTGCTGTTGTAATATATGCCGACGCGCCGAATAATGAGATTTTAGATGGTGTAATCAGAGCTGCTATCGCAGGCGGCGAAGAAATGGGCGCCGTGTTATATGACTTTGAGGTGGGGGATGAGCTTGCTAAAAGAATTTTGCCCCTCGGCTTTAGAAAATCACAGGGTGAAAGCGCACATTCTATAGCAAAACTTTTCACCGCATGCACAGGATGTAATAAATAAAGGAGACCTATAAATGAAAAAGTTCACATACTATCCCAAGGGAGTTTGCTCAAGACAAATTAATATCGAACTTGATGGCGAGATAATAAAAAGTGTCGATTTCGTCGGTGGATGCGCAGGAAATACTCAGGGAGTCGCCCGTCTTGTAGAGGGAATGAGCGTTTCTGATGCTGTTTCTCGCCTTGAGGGAATAGAATGTGGTATGAAGTCAACTTCATGTCCCGACCAACTTGCAAAGGCTATCATAGAGGCGGTAAATTCTAAGTAAAGTATTTTTGCTTTACAGTAAAAAATCCTTTTGCGGAGGGGAATTATGCAGAAAACCCGAATTTTAGATGCCGAGTCGGTAGAAAGAGCGCTCAAAAGAATCTCTCACGAAATAATAGAGAGAAATCACGGTTGCGAGGACCTTTGTGTTATCGGAATTCGCCGTAGAGGAGTTCCGCTTGCCGAGAGAATAGTAGCGAATATTAGGAGCATTGAGGGGAAAGATATTCCTATGGGAATGCTCGATATAACCCTTTATAGAGATGACCTTACCGAGAAGTATAAGGACCCTGTAATTTCCGCAACCGATATTCCGTTTTCGGTTACAGGTAAGAGAATCGTTCTTGTAGATGATGTGCTTTTTACAGGCAGAACCGCAAGAGCCGCCATCGATGCTTTGATATCGCTTGGCAGACCTTCTTGTATTCAGCTTGCCATACTGGTTGACAGAGGACATAGAGAACTTCCCATAAGAGGAGATTATGTCGGAAAAAATATTCCTACCTCGCATGAAGAGAGGGTGTCTGTTTGCCTTCCTGAAACTGATGAAGATTACGGCGTTTTTATTTCCAAAATTTAAATATAAAAATACTTTAAATTTTTCGAAAAAAGGCGGCATATTTTATTGACAAAAGTGTGTCGCTGTGATATAATTTCAAAAAATAAATCTTTAAAACGATCCAGAGAGGTCGGCAAGATTGTAAAACGAGAATCATGAGCATTTTATATGCCCTAGTTGTACCTATTTGTCTTGCCGATTTATCGTCAGGGCATTTTGTTTTATAGAGAAAGGAAACCGAAATGAATTCATTAATCCTCGCGGCAAAAGTAAAAGAAAAACTCGGTACTGATTCATTTTCCGCTTGCCTCTCTGTCGCTGACGCTATTTGCCCCTCTGACTTATCCCAATATGTTGTGTTGCCCGGTTTTTGCGATGTGCATGTGCATTTTCGCGAGCCGGGTTTTTCTTATAAAGAAACCATTTTAAGCGGTAGCAGTGCTGCGGCGGCGGGAGGGTACACCGCAGTGTGCACAATGCCTAACCTTTTGCCCGTGCCTGATAGCCGCGAAAACCTTAAAAAGCAACTTGAAATCATAGAAAAAGATGCAGTAATAAATGTCTACCCTTACGCCTCAATAACTGTAGGACAAATGGGAGAAACTCTGTCGGATATGGAAGATATGGCGAGCGCCTGTATTGCTTTTTCGGATGATGGCAGAGGAGTTCAAAGCGATGAACTTATGCGGGAGGCTATGCAAAAGGCTAAATCGCTTGGAAAAATGATAGTAGCGCATTGTGAAGTAAACTCGCTATTAAACGGTGGATATATTCACGATGGGCAGTATGCCAGAGAAAACGGACATAAAGGAATATGTTCTGAGAGCGAGTATGCTCAGATTGAAAGAGATTTAAAGCTTGTAGAGGAAACGGGGTGCGCGTACCACGTTTGCCATATCTCAGCCAAAGAGAGCGTTGAGTTAATAAGACAAGCCAAGGCAAAAGGTCTTAACGTAACCTGCGAAACAGCGCCGCATTACCTGGTGCTTGATGATAGCGATTTAAAGGAAGATGGCCGTTTTAAAATGAATCCGCCCCTTCGCTCAAAAGAGGATAGAGAGGCGCTCGTTTTGGGCATCCGCGATGGAACAATCGATATGATCGCAACCGACCACGCGCCACATAGCGCAGAGGAAAAGTCAAGAGGACTTGAAAAAAGCGCTTTTGGAATAGTGGGGCTTGAAACGGCGTTTTCGGTCTGCTATACCCACCTTGTAAAAACGGGAATAATAACCCTAGAGAAACTTGTTGACCTTATGGTTATAAACCCCAGAAAACGCTTTGATATACCGCTTAAAACAGACTTTTCTGTGTGGGACTTAAATGCACAGTTTACCGTTGACCCGAGTAAATTTATTTCAAAAGGCAGAGCAACCC
>JAZQLL010000171.1:0-19944 GCA_045542675.1 Oscillospiraceae bacterium | reverse complement strand
GATGATGTTAACATGAGCCAGTCATCAAACGACACATTCCCCTCGGCTATGCACATTGCGGCGGTTTTAAGCCTTGAGGATAGCGTTTTACCTGCGCTTGAAAAACTTATCAGCGCGTTTAAAAAACTTGAGGAAGAGAACGAGGGAATCATAAAAATCGGCAGAACTCATCTGCAGGATGCTACCCCCATATCCTTTTCCCAGGAAATCAGCGGATGGCGGGCGAGTCTTGAGAAGGACGCCAAAATGATAGAGTCGGCGCTCTCGCCGCTTTACTCTCTTGCCCTGGGCGGCACCGCTGTCGGAACGGGACTTAATGCGCCCGAAGGGTTTGACAGGGCGGTTGCCGATGAGGTTGCAAAACTGCTTGATAAGCCGTTTGTCACCGCCGAAAACAAATTCAGTGCCCTTACATCAAAGGATGAACTGGTCTTTGCACATGGCGCCTTAAAGGCGCTCTCCTGCGACCTTATGAAGATTGCAAACGATATAAGGCTCTTAGCCGGCGGTCCGCGTGCGGGAATAGGGGAAATAACCATTCCATCAAACGAGCCCGGCTCATCGATAATGCCGGGTAAAGTGAATCCCACACAGTGCGAGGCAGTAACCCAGGTGGCAGTTCAGGTAATGGGAAACGATGCGACAATTTCATTTGCGGCATCGCAGGGCAATTTCGAGCTTAATGTCTTTATGCCGGTTATGGCGTATAACTTCTTGCAGTCGGCAAGACTGCTCTCCGACGCCATGAAAAGTTTCGAGAAAAACTGCATTTGTGGAATAAAACCGAACAGAGAAAAGATGCAGGAAAACCTTAATAATTCGCTTATGCTCGTGACAGCACTTAACACAAAAATCGGCTACGAAAATGCTGCTAAAATTGCAAAAAAGGCATTCGATGAAAACCTCTCGCTCAAAGAGGCGGCGGTGGCGTTAGGAATGCTTAGCGCAGAAGAATTTGATGAGATAGTTGACCCTCGGAAAATGATATAACCAAAAAACCTCACTCTTTGGAGTGAGGTTTTTTGCTTGCAAGTTTTGACACTTCGACGTAGTTATCTTCCGCAGTTTTAAGCACTTCGCCGTATTTCTTTTGCATAGTCTTTATGCGTAATAAAAGTTGGTCGCTGACCAAAGCCATTTCGTAGCAGTTACACATACCATATTCATTTACTGATATGGTGTTGATGGTGCACTCGCCATCTTTTTGGTGTAGGCAGAAAGCGTTTTTGCAAATCATTTCATCCATCCTAATTATATGGGGATTATATCCCCTTAACATTTAAGATTATAACCCCCATAATAATAAATGTCAAGGGGGGTTAGAAATGATTATTTTTGATAAACTTTGGATAACGATGAAAAATAAAGGGGTTTCAACCTACACATTGCGCGAAAGGTGTGGGATAGATAGCAAAACAGTTCGCAGGCTTAAGGCAAACGAGAATATTGAAACTAAGACGCTTGATAAATTGTGCGCTGTTCTTGATTGTAGATTAGAGGATATTGCAGAGTTTGTTAAGGAATAGTATTTTAAACTATGTAGAGGGGCAAAAGAAGTTTTGCCTCTCTTTTGACTTGCGGATAGTTTGTTATACTTAAATGCACTTTTTTCCATATTTTTGTTGCTATGGACAAAAAATAGGTGTAAGCGCGGCATGAGCGCAGTGCAAACAATTTACTTTGCGCTGATTTTGCGGACCGTCCGGGAGTCCGGTCCCTACATTGTGTAATTTATCTTGTACGAACATAGCGGACCGCTCGACTGACGCCGTTTTATACACAACAAAACCACCTGCCGTGTGGCAGGTGGTTTTTTAATTAGCATCCGCAGGAGCAGTCGGTATCAAAATCGAGTTTGGGCGGGAAAAACTCATCGGTAGGGAATTTTATCTGCTCGAAAAGTTCGCAGGGGGTCTGCTCGCCTACGCTGCAGGCCGAGCAATCCTTGTCGGGTATGCAGAAATCGATGCAGGGCATAAGCATCGAGGCGCGGCGCTCAAGCAGTATGATTGAGAAAAGTCCGAGGGTAATATAAAGGTCTTGTGAGGGAGCGGAGCATTCGTCCGAGCAGGGCGACTGTCTGCCAAAGCAGGCGCACTTAAAGTACTCGCAGATACAGTCGGGAATTGAAATGGGGCAGGGAGTTTCCTTTGATGCTACGAGACAACTGCTAAGGCAAATGGGGTCAACTACCTGTACCTTGGCAAGCGGCATATTGCTATCCTCACAAATTTTGCCTTCGCGGTCGCTCCTGAACACCCTCACATTGCCGTCGCTTCCGAAAAGTATTGCCTTTTTCTCGGCGGTAGCGAAACCGACAACTGTGCAGCAGGGGGACTTGGGTGTCGTGACCTCTGCCGTCACCTCAAAGTAATATGTCATATTAACGGCGTAAAAACCCTTGTTAAACGGGAGAGTTTCAACATCTATAAGCACATTAAGTACCGAAACATTTTTAACCTTGACGCCGGTGGCGTTGTCGATAACGCTTCTCTGAATCGCTTCAGGAAAAACTACCCGCAGGTCACGAAGACAATCCTTGTCACTGCAGGAATCGTAAACCCTCGCGGCATCTATGCAAACCGCCTCGCGAAAACCGGAGCCATCGCAGAAATTATCTGCCATAAAAAAACCTCCTTACATAATTTTGGCTTAATAAAACCTTATTACAGTTTATTCACGCTCGGCCTGTTTGGTGTCAATTTTTTGAAACTTGACAACAAAGCGGGCGAGGTATATAATGAATTTACTGCCACCGGGTAGGGAAGCGAAAGCATCCGTTATGTGTATCGTTAGGTCTTTGAAGATGCACATTGTCGGGTGTTTATTTTTTTGGAGGTCAAGATGCTTTATAATCCTTTTAAATTTATGAAAACAAGAGAATGGATTTTGTGGGCGGTTTCCCTTTTGGTTGTAACGGCGTCGGGAATATTGTCGTCTGAGAAAAGTGTCATAAGCATTATCGCGTCGCAGATAGGAGTAACTGCGCTCATTTTCGTTGCGCGCGGAGACGTTTGGGGTGAGATTTTATCCTTTGTTTTCGCGGTTTTTTATATGATTGTTTCGATAAAATTTCGCTACTGGGGCGAGGTGCTCACCTATATGGGAATGACGGCGCCGATGGCGGTCATTTCGATTGTAAGTTGGCTAAAAAATCCCTACGCCGAGGATAGAAACGAGGTTAAAATTTCCCGACTTGATGCAAAAAAATGGGTTGGGCTTTTGATCTCTACAGTTGTTGTGACGGCGGTATTCGGATATATGTTGTACCTTTTAAAAACACCCAATCTGGTCTTTAGCATTATATCCATTTCAACGAGTTTTGCCGCCTGTTACCTCACATTTTTCAGAAACAGTTACTACGCTATAGCCTACGCCCTAAACGATGTCGTTCTTATTGTTTTGTGGACGCTCGCATCGGCACAAGACAGAGCATATATTCCGATAGTAACTTGTTTTGTGATGTTCCTTGTAAATGATATTTACGGTTTTGTGTCCTGGAAATCGCGCGAGAAAAAGCAGAGCGAGGGCAGATAAAGTTTACAAATTGTTTTTGATTATATCTTAAAATATTCCATATTTTGTGGTATATTAAAAAAGAGGTGAAAACCGTATGGAAAAATCGGCAGGTCTGCAGTTTCAGAATAACTCATCGCAGGATTTTGAGAGTCTGATGTCTTATTACAGATGCGCGATGATGGAGATAGAAACTAAATTTAAGGTGCTAAATGAGGAGTATTCTCTGCGCCACGCGAGAAACCCTATAAGCAGTATAAAAACAAGGCTCAAAACTCCCGAGAGCATATTGGAAAAACTTTCTCGTAGAGGGCTTGAGCAGTCGGTTGAGGCTATTGAAGAAAACCTTACCGATATTGCTGGCGTGCGGGTAATCTGCTCTTTCCCCGACGATGTTTATACCCTTGCATCCGCCCTTTTGCAACAGGACGATATTCGCCTTGTCGTGATGAAGGACTATATAGCAAAACCTAAGGAAAACGGTTATCGCAGTTTACATATGATAGTTGAGATTCCGATTTTCTTAGCAAAAGAAAAGCGACCCATGAAGGTAGAAATTCAACTTCGCACAATCGCTATGGATTTCTGGGCGAGCCTGGAGCATCAACTTCGTTACAAAAAGGAAATAGATTTCACAAATGAAATGGCGCGTGAACTTTTTGAGTGCGCCGAAAAGAGCGCAGAACTCGATAAGCGAATGGACGAGCTTAGAAAAAATGTGCTCTTAAAATCACTTGAAAAAGAGGCTTCGGTTAATGATTAAAAGATTTTTTCAAAATCTGGGATACAGATTTGCACGATTTATGTATGGCAGAAACGGGCTTGACGCTCTTGGAAATTTTTTGCTCATAACTTCCATTGTCTGCTCGCTTCTCGCGTATATGCCGTATCTTTATCCGCTCTCGCTTATTTCGACCGCGCTTTTTGTGTGGGAAATATTCAGATTTTGTTCCAAAAATCTTTATAAGAGAAGCGCAGAGAACGCAAAGTTTGTTTCGATTAAAAGCAAATTTAAAGGATTTTTTGTAACGAGGAAAAAGATTTTCGCAGAGCGTAAAACCCATAAATATATTAAATGCAAAACCTGTCATCAGCGCCTGCGCCTGCCGCGCGGCAGAGGTAAGATAGAGGTAAACTGCCCTAAGTGTCACAACAAATTCATAACCAAAACCTAAAAAATCCCCGAGCCCAACGGCTCAGGGATTTTGTTTGTATTTTACTTGATAAGAGAAAAAAGTGTGGTATAATAAAAGTACAAAAGGAGGGTGCATAAATGGATAAAAAGATACTTGAAACCCAGTTTGTTGACCTTGGGCTTTCGATAAGAAGTTACAACTGTTTAAGGCGCATAGGCGTTGAAACGCTCGGCGATCTTTTACAAAAAACTCCCTCGGAAATAAAAAATGCGCCCGGCATTGTGCCAAAGTGCATAAATGAAATCTTTGCCCTTGTGTACGATTTGGGGTTAGAGCTTAAAGAAGAGTAAGGTAAATTAAGTTGTAAAATCTAAAGGAAAGGAGTGAGAACATAGTGGATAAGTTTATTTTGCACTCGAAATTTAAGCCGACGGGAGATCAGCCGCAGGCGATAAACAAGCTCGTCGAGGGTATAAATCGAGGCGACAAGGCGCAGACTCTCCTCGGTGTTACCGGCTCGGGTAAGACCTTTACAATGGCTAATATTATCGAGCGTGTAAACCGCCCGACGCTTGTTCTCGCTCACAATAAAACCCTCGCCGCACAGCTTTGCACCGAGTTTAAAGAGTTTTTCCCCGAAAATGCGGTGGAGTATTTTGTATCCTACTACGATTACTATCAGCCTGAGGCATACATTCCGGGCACCGACACATATATCGAAAAGGACAGTTCTATAAACGATGAGATAGAGCGCCTTAGACACAGTGCAACGGCGGCGCTCAGTGAGAGGCGCGATGTTATAATCGTTGCCTCGGTTTCCTGCATTTATACACTCGGTGACCCCAAGGACTATCAGAATATGGTGCTATCCTTAAGGGTTGGAATGGAAAAGGATAGGGACACTCTTTTAAAAGAACTCACAGAACTTCAGTACGAGCGAAATGATATGGCGCCTGCGCGAAATCAGTTTCGCGTTCGCGGAGATGTGGTGGAGATTTTCCCCGCATACTCACAGGACAGGGCGATAAGGCTCGACTTTTTCGGTGACGAAATAGATAGAATAACCGAGATAAATGTGCTTACCGGAGAGGTCTTAAACTCGCTTTCCCATGCGCCCGTCTATCCCGCCTCGCACTATATCGTGCCGCGCGAGAAACTCTTGTCGGCAATTGACGAGATAAAAGTGGAACTTACACAGCGAATCGCCTATTTTAAGAGCCACGACAAACTTTTAGAGGCACAGAGGATAGAGCAGAGGACAAACTACGATATTGAGATGCTGCGCGAGATAGGTTTTTGCAGTGGAATTGAAAACTATTCGAGGATGATGTCGGACAGAAAACCCGGGCAGAGACCCTACTGCCTACTCGACTATTTCCCCGATGACTTTCTGATTTTTATCGACGAGTCACACGTTATGCTTCCTCAACTTCGCGCCATGCATGCGGGCGACCGCGCGCGAAAAGAGAGTCTTGTCGACTATGGATTCAGGCTCCCTTCGGCGTTTGATAACAGACCGCTAAACTTTCCTGAGTTTGAAAAACTCGCGGGGCAAACTATTTTCGTTTCGGCAACCCCCGCCGAGTACGAGAGGGAAAAGAGCACACAGATAGCCGAGCAGGTAATTCGCCCGACGGGACTACTTGACCCGGTTATAGAAGTAAAACCCGTTGAGGGCCAGATAGACGACCTCGTTTCTGAGATAAATATAAGGATAGAGAAAAACGAGCGGGTGCTGGTTACAACTCTTACAAAGAAAATGGCGGAGCATCTGACCGCGTTTTTAACCGATTTGGGACTAAAGGTGCGCTATATGCATCACGATATTGACACCATTGAGCGAATGGAGTTAATAAGAGGTCTGCGACTTGGCGAGTTTGATGTGCTTGTTGGCATCAATCTGCTTCGTGAGGGATTAGACCTTCCTGAAGTTTCGCTTATTGCGGTGCTTGATGCCGACGCGCAGGGCTTCCTCAGAAGTGAAACCTCGCTTATTCAGATTATCGGACGAGCCGCCCGAAATGAAAACGGCAAGGTTATAATGTACGCCGACGAGGTGACCCCTGCAATGCAAAGTGCAATAGCTGAAACCGAGCGCCGCAGAGAAATTCAGATGCGATATAATAGTGAGCACGGCATCGTGCCTAAAACTATTGTTAAAGATGTTCGCGATGTGCTTGAAATTTCTAAGAAGGGCGACACTCAAAAGAGTACAAAACAGATGTCGCGCATAGAGAAAGAACAACTTATAAAGAAGTTGTCGGCAGAAATGAAGAGGGCGGCACAGCTCTTGGAATTCGAGCAGGCGGCATATTTAAGAGACAGAATCGCGCAACTGCGAGGCAAATAAAAAGCGAGGCGCAAAGCCTCGCTTTTTATTTGTATGGGATGGCGCCCGCTATGTCCCATAACAGACATGCATAGGCATCCGCTTTACATATTTATAAAATGATGCAGATAAGTCCGCTGCAACCTTCGTTAATGATGCGCTCGACCGTTTCCTGCATCTTCATGCGCGCATCGGACGGCATACGGTAGAGTTTATTATGAAGCCCCTCGTTGATAAGCTCGTGCAAAGATTTGCCGAAAATATTGGAGTTCCAAATTTCCTTGGGGTTTTCCTCAAACTCGTTTAAGAGATACATAACAAGGTCTTCCGACTGCTTTTCACTGCCCACAGTAGGCGAAACCTCGGCGGTTATGTCTGCGCGCATAAGGTGAATAGAGGGCGCCGATGCTGACAGGCGCACGCCGTATTTTCCGCCCTGGCGCACGATTTCGGGTTCGGCGAGAGTCAGTTCATCAATTTGAGGCATAACAATGCCGTAGCCGGTGGCGTTGACTTCATCAAGTGCAGGCTTAATCTTATCGTACTCGCGTTTAGCCGCAGCGAGATCTACCATCGTGCGCATAAGGTCGGCATCATTTTTTATTTCAAGCCCCGAAACTTCGTCTAGAACCGAGAAGAAGAGTTCGGGATTTAAGTTTGCTTTAATGGTGGCGCTTCCGCTTCCGAGGTCTACCCTTGAAACCTCTGCGCCGCAAATATATTCGCAATCGGAGAGCGCGGCTGCGGCAGATTCTATATCCGAAATTTTGCGAATGTTTTCGGCGGCAGAAAGGGCCGAGGAGAAAATCTCGTTTTTAATGTTGTGAGAGCGGGGCAGACAGTTTATCCAGCTCGGCATATCAACGCTGATATCTTTGACGGGAAACTCATAAAGGATTTCCTTTAAAATCTCGTGAATGTCGTCTTCCGAGAGCATATTTGCATTTATGGGCATAACGCTGACGCCGTATTTTTTACTAAGCTCATGGGCGAGACTTTGCGCCTCAAAAGAATCGGGATGTGCGCAGTTTAAGAGCACGATAAAAGGCTTGTTGATGCCGCGAAGTTCGCTTATAACCCTTGCCTCAACTTCGGCATACTCCTCTCTGGGAATATCCGAAAATGAGCCGTCGCAGGTTACTACAAGACCTATGGTCGAATGTTCGTTTATTACCTTCTGTGTGCCGACTTCTGCCGCCATATTAAAGGGAACGGCGGTGTCAAACCAGGGGGTCATAACCATTCGGGGCTGCTCATCTTCTATGTAGCCGAGTGAACTCGGAACAATGTAGCCGACGCAGTCTATCATTCGCACAGACAGTTCGGCACTGCCGTCCAAAGTGATTTTGGCGGCATCTTCGGGAATAAATTTGGGCTCGGTTGTCATAATGGTGCGCCCTGCCGATGCCTGCGGAAGTTCATCGGTCGCGCGCTCGCGCGAAAAATGGCTTTCGATATTAGGGAGCACCAAGCTCTCCATAAAGCGCTTTATTAATGTGGATTTTCCTGTTCGGACAGGCCCCACAACTCCGATATAAATGTCTCCGCCCGTACGGGCCTGTATATCCTTGTAGATACTTGTGTTTGTCATCTGTTTTCCTCCGTCCACACATTCGTTTGTATATGATTATGAGGACAAATTAAGGTTTATGACTAATGACTTTTAAAAACAATATATAATATGGCTATTGACAGAAGTTTTTTGTCTGTGTTATAGTGAAATTGCAAGAAAAAGAAAAGAAAGGTGGGGTTTCTATGAAGAAAATCTTATCGTTATTGCTCGCAGGTTTGGTTATTTTTTCACTCTGTGCTTGTCAAATAGCGGGAAGCGAGGTAAGCTCAAAACCTGATTCGGGGGAGGTTGCTCCATCTGAAACCTCGAGTCTTTCACAGCAAGTCACCTTAGATGCTGCATTGACAGAAACTGATGAGGGAGCAGAACTGATAAAGTTTGTAAAAGCATTTTCACAGATTCCTGTAGGTTATCTTTCTACGGTAGACAAGGACCACACCGCATTTAAAGACAGGCGCGATTTTAAGGATGTTGCGCCGCTTGATATGGCTATTTTTATTTGCAACTATCTCGAGAGTAATAATCTTCTTTGGTCTAACTATCAAGGAAAATTCGGCTACGAGGGTTACACAGTACCCGTCGAAGATTTGAATATGTATGCTAAAAAGTTATTTGGATATGAATATGATTTTTCAAAGATAAAGGAAACAAACGGTTTCGGAAAAATCTATAAGTATATAGAGGGCAGTAGGGCGTTTGATGTTCGGGTTTTCGGAAGTGCATTCGCAAACGGCGCTTGCGAATATAAAGGTATCAGCAAGAAGGTTTCGGAAAGTGAGTACCAGGCTGAATTTGTGATTTGGGAAAACGAAGAAGGCGAAAAGCCCGACGGAGTTGAGGGTAAAGACTGGTATTTAGATGACCGCGAAAATTACTGGGAATATGACGACACATTTGTATTGACCGTCAAGAAAATAGATGGCGAGTGGAAATATGTTTCATTTATTGAAATGTAAGTTCAACAAAAAAAGGCGTATGGATTTGGCGTTGTGGTCTTGAGGACACAACGCATCGATATAAATCCGCTTGCGCGGATTTTCGATAACCGCTGCATGTTCGATATGTGCTATCGCACTCGATATGCTCACTGTGTGAGCGCGGATTTATATCATATCGAGTTTGAGTGAAACGAAAACATATCGAATTTACCGTAGGTAAATATATCGTGCCGAGTATACGAGGCGTATCGACAGTTTGATATTTGCATTTATATCGACAAATAAAAAGGACAGAGAATGTAATAGTTCTCTGTCCTTTTTTGTAGATAATATATTCTGTTTTAAGAAAATATCCTTAAGAGCAAGTGAGCATTTTCCAAACGCCTTTAAGTTTATTTATTTGAGGGCTGCTTTGAGGTTTTCAAGCTGCTCACGAAGCTCTTTGGGAAGCTTATCGCCAAACTTCTTGTAGTGCTCTTCGATCTCCTCTGCCTCGCGGCTCCAGATATCTTTGTCAACCTTTAAGATGCTCTTTAAGGTTTCGATATCGAAGTCGAGGTCGGTAAGGTCGATGTCCTCAGCCTTGGGAACAAATCCGATTGCGGTCTCCTCAGCGTCAGCCTTGCCTTCGCAACGGTCGAGAATCCAGTTAAGAACTCTCATATTGTCGCCGAATCCGGGCCAGATGAAGTTGCCTTCATCGTCGGTTCTGAACCAGTTTACATTAAAGATCTTGGGGGCCTTGTCGCCAAGTTTCTTGCCCATATCGAGCCAGTGCTGGAAGTAGTCACCCATGTGGTAACCGCAGAAGGGAAGCATAGCCATAGGATCGCGGCGAACAACACCGACAGCGCCTGCAGCAGCAGCGGTTGTCTCAGAAGCCATAGCCGAACCTACGAATACACCGTTTACCCAATCCTTTGATTGATAAACCAGGGGAGCGCACTTAGCTCTTCTACCACCGAAGATGATAGCCGAGATGGGAACGCCTGCGCCCTTGTTAAACTCGTCAGAGATGCAAGGGCAGTTCTCTGCAGGAGCAGTAAAGCGGCTGTTGGGGTTAGCAGCACAGGTCTTTTTGTCTGCCTTGTCAAACTTGGAGGGATCCCAGGGATTTCCGATCCAGTCAAGAGCGTTTTCGGGGAGATTCTTATTAAGACCTTCCCACCAAACTGTATTGTCATTTAAGTCAAGCGCAACGTTTGTAAAGATTGTGTTCTTCTTTGTAGAAGCGAGCGCATTGAAGTTTGATTTTTCGTTTGTACCGGGAGCAACGCCGAAGAATCCGTTCTCGGGGTTTATTGCATAAAGTCTGCCGTCCTCGCCGATTCTCATCCAAGCGATGTCGTCACCAACTGTCCAAACCTTGTAGCCCTTCTCTTTAAGATACTTGGGAGGAATGAGCATAGCAAGGTTGGTCTTTCCGCAAGCCGAGGGGAACGCTGCAGCAATGTAGCGAACCTCGCCCTTGGGATTCTCGAGACCTAAAATGAGCATATGCTCTGCCATCCAGCCCTCTTTCCAGCCCTGGAAGGAAGCAATTCTAAGAGCGAAGCACTTTTTACCGAGAAGAACGTTTCCGCCGTAACCTGAGTTTACGGAGATAATGGTGTTATCCTCGGGGAACTGACAGATGTATCTCTTCTCGGGGTCGATATCGCACTTAGCGTGCAGGCATCTTACCCAGTCATTACTGTCTCCGAGAACCTCAAGAACCTTGGGGCTAACGCGGGTCATAATGATCATGTTGAGAACAACATAGATAGAGTCGGTAATCTCGACACCGATTTTAGCGAGAGGTGAGCCGATGGGGCCCATTGAGAAGGGAACAATGTACATTGTTTTGCCCTCGTATCTGCCTCTTGCGATATTATAAAGTCTCTCGTACATCTCTGCGGGTGCACACCAGTTGTTTGTGGGGCCTGCGGTCTCTTTTTCTGCGGTGCAGATAAAGGTGCGGTCCTCAACACGAGCAACGTCGTTAGGATTGGTGCGGTGCAGATAGCATCCGGGAAGCTTTTCCTGATTTAATTCAAACATTTCGCCTGTAGCAACCGACTCGCGTCTTAAAGCATCAATCTGCTCCTGACTTCCGTCGATCCACATAACGTCCTTGGGATTTAAGAGCTCTTTCATCTCTTCAATCCATTTTAAAACGGTGGGGTTTTTAGTCATAATCTATCTCTCCTTTGCTCTAAAAAAACTCCAATTTTCACCAAATACCATTATATAAGAAAGGTAAAGCAAAATCAATAGCAAAATGATAAATTATTTATGAATTTATGCAAAAATAAAATAAAAAAGCGCCCGAATGGGCGCTTTTTGCAAGTTGAGTGTTATTTTATTTCAAAAACGTCTTTGCGATGTCAATAATTTCGCTCGGATGTGCAATTATATAATTTGCCCCTGCACTTTCAAGCTCGGCTCTGTCGCGAAATCCCCAAAGAACACCGATTGAAGTAAGGTCAGCGTTTTTAGAGGTTTTAATGTCGGTGCCCGTATCGCCGATATAGAGAACCTCGTCCCTTGAAACTCCAAACTCCTTCATAATCTCAAAAACGCCTGTGGGGTCGGGCTTTAGTGCAATTCCCTCGCGTGCGCCGTAGCAAACATTTATAAGATCATCGCCGAAAAGCGCATCCGAAACCTTTTTAGCAGTGCCGTCGGGCTTATTTGAGAGAATAGCAGTTTTAACGCCAAGGTCGCGAAGCGCCTTTAACATATCGCAAACGCCCTCGTAAGCCTCTGTAAGATAGAGAAAATCGTTATCGTAGGTGGTGTTGTACTCGGGGAAAACCTTTTCAAAGTCTTCTGCTGAGCCACCGACTTCCGCCATCATTCTCTCAACGAGCACGCGCGCGCCGTTTCCAACCATTTTCTTGAATTTATCGGTTTCAATGGAAGGCAGACCATACATATTAAGGGCGCGGTTAGCAAAATAGGAGATGGAATTGATGGTGTTTACCACAGTTCCGTCCATATCAAAAATACAAAGTTTTAACATGATTTTACCTCAGATTACATATCTAAAATTCCGAGAATTACAATACCAACAGCGGTTATTCCGATGGCAACATAGTGCTTCCAGGAAAGTTTTTCTTTAAGGAAAATATGGCTCCACACAAGTGAAACTACACAGTATGCCGAAATAATAGCAGCAGCGGGTGCGGCGTGTGCGGTGTCCGCGAGTGCGAAAATATAAGCAAACTGACCTGCAGTTTCGAATACACCGCCAAGGACCTTTGTGCCATCATCTTTGACAACAAGTTTGTCGCGACGGATACCAAAAACATAGATAGCCGCAATTATGCCCATGGCCAAGAATGTTAGCTCGTAAGCAACATTGGCGGTATCTTCGGGTAGCGTGGTGGCAAAAACATTGTCAAGGAATGTGCCTGTGGGTTCTTCGCGAAGAATAACTGTGTCAACAAAGGTTCCGAGAGCATCAATAATGCAGTAGAGAATGGGAAGAGCAATAGCAAGAAGGCTTTTTGAGTACTTGCGATTTGCTTTTGCCTGGCGGGCAACCCTCAGTTCTTCATCCTCGCGCATATTTACAATTCCAAGGAGAAGAACGCCTACGGCAACAATACCGATTGCAATCATGCCAAGAGGCGAGACATCTTGATTTAAGAATAAGAGACATAAAATTGCCGCGAGAGCTCCTGAGGAATTGCATATAGGAGATGAAATAGAAAGCTCGATATAGCGAAGCGAAACATATCCGAAAATCATTGAAATTATGTAGAGAAGAGATGCGGGCAGATATGTAAGAATATCATTAAAGGTAATAGAAACTCCGCCTACGAAAATCTCGTATGCGGCGTGAAGTCCCATTACAAGTCCCACGGCTGAAACCATCTTCCAATGACTGTATTTGTCATTTTGTCTTGAGCCAATTTTGGAAAAAATGTCCGAGCCGCTCCAGCAGAGCATAGCAACGATTGAAAGCCAGAACCACATAAATTTTTTCTTCCTTTCAGATAAAAAATGCGCGGCGACTTAAAATCCTTTAAGCCGCCGCGTCTTTAAATTTTTAGTTTAAATTATTCGGCAGACTTTTTTGCCTGAATGTCTGCAAGTGCGTCTTTTCTGGAAAGATTAATTCTTCCCTGATCGTCAATCTCGGTGACCTTAACGAGTACACAGTCGCCAACGTTGACAACATCTTCAACCTTTTCAACACGCTTGAAATCAAGCTTTGAAATGTGAACAAGTCCTTCTTTACCGGGAGCAATTTCAACAAATGCACCGAAGTTCATAAGTCTTGTAACCTTACCGCTGTAGATAGCGCCGATTTCGGGGTCGTTAGCGATAAGATCAATGATAGAAATTGCCTGCTTAGCCTTTTCGATATCAAGACCTGAAACAAATACGTGTCCGTCTTCCTCAATGTTGATAGTACAATCACACTGATCCTGAATAGACTGGATAACCTTACCCTGTTTACCGATAACATCGCCGATCTTGTCGGGGCTGATAACGGTTGTAAGCATTTTGGGTGCATAGGGTGAAAGCTCACTGCGGTATTCGGGGATGCATTTGAGCATTACATCGTCAAGAATGTGAAGTCTTGCTTTTCTTGTTTTTGCAAATGCTTCCTTAATGATTTCGGGTGTAAGGCCGTGTACCTTAAGGTCCATCTGAATAGCGGTGATACCCTTGTGAGTACCTGCTACCTTAAAGTCCATATCGCCGTAGAAGTCCTCAAGACCCTGAATGTCAACCATGGTCATAAAGTCGCCGTAAACGCCGTCATCACCAGTGATAAGACCGCAGGAGATACCTGCAACGGGAGCCTTAATGGGAACACCGGCAGCCATAAGGGCGAGGGTCGAACCGCAGATTGAACCCTGCGAGGTAGAACCGTTTGAAGAAAGAACTTCACTTACAACGCGGATTGCATAGGGAAACTCTTCAACAGAGGGGATAACGGGGAGAAGAGCACGCTCTGCAAGTGCACCGTGACCGATTTCGCGGCGGCCGGGGCCACGCGAAGGCTTGGTTTCGCCAACAGAATATGAGGGGAAGTTGTAGTGATGGATATAACGCTTGCTAACCTCTTCGTCGAGTCCGTCGAGCTTCTGAGCTTCGGAAACGGGAGCGAGGGTTGCAATAGAGAGAACCTGAGTCTGACCGCGGGTAAACATACCCGAGCCGTGTACACGGGGGAGAAGGTCAACCTGAGCGTCGAGAGGACGGATATCGTCAATTCCACGACCGTCTACACGCTTGCCTTCATCCTTAAGCCAAGCACGAACAACATGTTTCTGAACGAGGTACATAATCTCGTCGAGCTTTGCCTCGCAGCCCTCAAATCTCTCGTCAAATTTCTCGTGAACTGCATCGTAGATGGGCAGAAGTGCCGCATCGCGAACAGTCTTATCGTCTGTGTCAAGAGCCTTCTTAACATCTTCAATGCAGAAAGCCTCGATCTCTGCCATAATTTCGGGGTCGGGATCGCTTGACTCAAAGGCGAACTTCTCTTTGCCGATTTCTGCTACGATGCCCTGAATGAACTTAACGATTTCGCGGTTTACCTCGTGACCTGCCATAATGCAGTCAAACATAAGGTCATCGGGGATTTCGTTACCGCCCGCCTCGATCATAGCAACTAAATCTGCGGTTGATGAAACGGTAAGGGTAAGTTCGGTCTTAGCGCGCTGCTCGAGTGTGGGGTTGATTACGATTTCACCGTCAACAAGACCTACACTGGTAGAAGCGATAGGACCGTCCCAAGGAATATCGGATACTGCGATAGCGGCGGAAACACCGATTGCAGCAGTAATTTCGGGTGAACAGTCGGGGTCAACTGACATAACGGTTGCAACAACCGAGCAGTCGTTTCTCATATCTTTGGGGAAGAGGGGACGGATGGGTCTGTCGATGCAACGAGAAGAAAGGATAGCCTTCTCACTTGCCTTACCCTCTCTTCTCTGGAAAGAGCCGGGGATTCGGCCTACTGCGTACATTTTCTCTTCAAAATCCACTGAGAGAGGGAAGAAGTCAACACCCTCACGAGGTTTTGAAGAAGCGGTTACTGTACAAAGAACGCTTGTGTCGCCGTAACGTGCCATAAAAGCGGCATTTGCAAGGCCGGCCATTTTACCGGTTTCAAGGCTAAAAGGTCTGCCTGCGATTTCTGTTTCAAACTTTCTGTAATTTTCAAACATTTTTCTTTTCCTCCTATTTTTAATTTAGGCGAAAAACGCGGCGTTTAGCAATAAATCCGCGGTTTAAAAGCGCTTTAAGCCGTCGATTTAATGCTAACACAGAAGCTTTAGGTCCTTAAAAAGCTCCTTCGCGTTTTTCTCCCTGTTTTCTTTTTGATACGTTCTAAAAAACGCATCAAAAGGCAGACAAATATAATTTGCCTGCCTTTTTGGTGTCTTACTTACGGATGCCGAGCTTAGCAATAATTGCACGATAACGCTCAATGTCAGTCTTAATAAGGTAGTTAAGAAGGTTTCTTCTCTTACCTACCATCTTAAGCAGACCTCTTCTCGAGTGGTGGTCATTCTTATGAACCTTTAAGTGTTCAGTAAGATCGTTGATTCTCTTTGTGAGGATAGCGATCTGAACCTCGGGAGAGCCGGTATCGTTTTCGCTGAGGCGATTCTCAGCGATGATGCCCTGCTTTTCTTCTTTAAGAAGCATTTTTTTCACCTCGTTTTAATATTTTAGCAAAAATCATAGCATAGGGAAGGTGAACTCCTATACACAGGCGTAAACCCTAAGCCAAGACTTAAGCCCTATTAGTATATCACCAAAATGCGCAAATGTAAAGAGTTTTTTGAAATTTTTTTGGCGTTGACTAAAAAGGTTCATAATGGTAAAATGTGTTTAGAACAGGTCATGGAGGATATTATGAAAAATTTAGTTATTGCTCAGTCGGGCGGACCTACCGCCGCAATAAATGCTACGGTTGCAGGTGCTATAAAATTTGCACTTTCCTGCGATAAAATAGATAGAGTATACGCGGGTTTAAACGGAATAAAGGGAATTATGGAAGGAAGACTTTCTGACCTAACCGACCGCCTTTGCGATGCGCGCGAGATGTCGCTTTTGGAAAACACCCCTGCCGCCGCGCTCGGCTCCTGCAGACTTAAGCTCAAACCCTTTTCCGAGGATAAGGAAAGTTATGAGAAGATTCTAAAGGTTTTCAGAGAGTTTAATATAGGATACTTTGTTTATGTCGGCGGAAATGACAGTATGGACACAGTTTTAAAGCTCTCGCGCTATTTTGAGAGCGAGGGAATTGATGATATTAAGGTTATGGGTGCGCCCAAAACCGTTGATAACGACCTTATGGTAACCGACCACACCCCCGGTTTTGGCTCGGCGGCAAAATATATTGCAACAACCTTCAGTGAAATCGGTCGAGACTGCAACGTTTACGATATTCCTGCCGTAACAGTGGTTGAGGTTATGGGCAGAAATGCAGGCTGGCTAACCGCCGCCTCGGCGCTCGCAAGGAAGAATGGATGCGGCGCCCCGTCGCTTATTTATCTGCCCGAAGTTGCCTTCTCGCTTGATGCCTTTATAGAGGATGTAAAAGAGGAACTTAAAAAGAAACCTGCCGTTGTGGTAGCGGTAAGCGAGGGAATCCGCGATGAGAGCGGAGCCTACGCCGCCGAAAGTTACCAAAGCGGCGCGGTGGATGTTTTCGGACATAAATATTTATCCGGCACCGCTAAGTTTTTAAGTGATATGGTAAAGGAAAAAATCGGATGCAAAACAAGAGCGATTGAATTAAATCTTATGCAAAGATGCGCCGCACATATTGCTTCAAAAACCGATATAGAGGAATCAAAGCTCTTAGGCGCTAAGGCTATCGAACTGGCAGTGCAGGGTCATAGTGGCGAGATGAGTATTTTGGTGCGAAAATCGGATAAGCCCTACGAGGTCGAGATTTCTTCCGCCGATATTAGCCTAATCGCAAATGAGGAAAAAACAATTCCGCGCGAGTGGATAAATGCGCGCGGCAACGATGTTTTAGAGCCCTGCATAAACTACATAGCACCCCTTATAGTCGGTGAAACCACCCTAGAATATAAGGATGGCATCCCAGTGCATTTTGAGATATGATATAAAATTAAAAGCCGCCCGAGAGGGCGGCTTTTTACTTGTGTTTTTGTTTATTTAGTAACCTTTGCGCTGGTTTTTTCAACCGCCATGTAATAAAGCTCCTCGGTTGCGAAAGCGAGCTTTGTCAGAACGTTTTCGCGCGTCTGCGGATAGCAGTAGAAGGAATCGTTCTCGGTTGAAATATCGAAGCAGTCATAAGGCTTAATGTAGCAGTAATCATATTCAACGTGCAGGCTGTTTTGCTCGATGGGAGAGCGGGTAATCTCATAATCTTTTCCGCGGTAGTGTCCCCTTAGAGTAAAGCCGTTTTCATCGTGGGTGATGTGCGCCATGTCGAGTTTTTCAAACTTCCAGCAACGCGGCATTGAGTAAACTTCTACCTCGTCTTCAAATCGGTAGTTTCCGCTGCGCACCTCGTGGATAACATTCTCTTTTTCCCAGGCGTACCAGTCGGGAATATGGGAAAATTCGGTCTCGCCCGAGAGGGCGGTAAGTGTGCAGTCCTCATTCATATTCCAGCGTTTGCCACAAGCCTTGCAGAAAATCTCGGTACCTTTAGAATCCATAACATGCTCTTTTTTGCAGGCGGGGCACTGGTAAAGTACCTTGTGAAGTCCCTCGGCGCGAAACGGCTCTGTTACCTTGATGCCGTTATCCTTGATGTACTTGTAGTCATCGTAGGAAAGCGCCTCTTTTAAAGCGGCGTTGATTTCCTCAACGCTCATCTCCTTTATTTGCTCGGCAGTTAAAATCTGGGTCATAGTTGTGTGAAGAGGCACCTTTCTCTTCTGTCTGAAGTTATAGAAAGGCGAGTGGATATGATTTCCGTGGTGCACAACCGCCACAACCGGCACCTTATTCATTTTAATAAGTTTTCCCAGCGATTCGGGCAGGAAGTTGAGTGTACCACAGGGGGTGTATCTTGCCTCGGGGTACATAGAAAGAATATCGCCGCGTTTTAAAACCTTATTAATCGATTTTACAAGGTGCAGGTCGCGGGTGTACTTTCTTGTGCAGATAGCGCCGATAAGTTCCATAAGCCAGGGGCGTCTGTAATACCCATCGATACTTACAACGTTGTTAACGCGGTGCGGCAGAGTTCCCATAGCCGCAAGCTCAAAATCAATAAAATACATATGGTTGCTAAGCATCATATATGGAGGCTTTAAGCCTTCCATATTAATTTTTTCCACTTTATATTTCTTGCCGATTAGCATTATTCTTGATAAAAGCCAGATAAGCCAGACTATTATAATGGGCTGTCTTATCGGATATTTAGCGGTTTTGTACCGCTTATCATTTTTATAATTAACATTCATATTTTTTTACCCTCCGCATAAGATTTTACAGTAAACGTCGTAAAAAAGCAAGCGAAATGTTAACATTTCGGGTCTTGAAATATTGTCAAAAAATGTTACAATTATTGTAAGGTGATAATATGATATGGTTTTTTAGCGTTTTGGCGGCGCTTATAATCCTATTTTTTGCTGCTACATACATCTGTTTTAAACTGACGTTTTATGTAAAAGACAAGGACAAAATTCCGCCTCCCTATTCGCTTCCTTACGGTGATGCGTACCTTCCCTTCAAGGAAGAAATGCTCTCGCTTATGCGCGATACCGAGAAAATCCCCTATAGGCGATGCGAGGTAAAATCCTTTGACGGCGTAACCCTCGTGGGAAAATATTACGAGTGCCAAAAAGGTGCGCCCATAGAGCTTATGCACCACGGGTATAGGGGACACGCCAGCCGAGATTTGTGCGGCGGTGTTCAAAGATGCTTTGCACTTGGCAGAAACTGCCTTATAGTAGATTCGCGTTCGAGCGGTGAGAGCAGCGGTAATGTCATTTCGTTTGGCATTAATGAGAGCCGCGATACTGCAACCTGGGCGCAGTACATAGTAGACAATATAGATGCGAGCGCCGATATTATCTTAACGGGTATTTCGATGGGCGCGGCTACTGTTATAATGGCAACCGAGCATAAACTTCCCGATAATGTTATAGGCGTGCTTGCCGATTGCGGATATACAAGCGCCAAAGAAATGATTAAGATAACGGTGCGGATGTTAAAACTCCCCATTTTCCCGATTTATTTTCTTATCAGAATCGGCGGAATGATTTACGGCGGATTCGATGTAAATCGCGCAAGGCCGATAGATTCGGCGAGGAAAAGCCGACTTCCCATTATGTTTTTTCACGGTGAACAGGATAATTTTGTGCCTTGCAGTATGAGCCGCGAAAACTACGATGCCTGCGCATCTAAAAAGGTGCTTCACACTTTCCCCGGCGCCGACCACGGACTTTCGTTCTTGGTTGATAAGGAAAGGTATCTTAAGGCAATAAGAGAGTTTGATTATAAAAA
>JAZQLL010000170.1:0-25232 GCA_045542675.1 Oscillospiraceae bacterium | reverse complement strand
AGCGAATGGGCTATGGCGGCCCCGCATATTCAATAAAAGGCGAATTTAGACTCAACGGTTTTGAAAACAACCTCAGTCACACCCGTGGTGTTATTTCAATGGCTCGCGCTCAGGATCCAAACAGCGCAGGTTCACAATTTTTCATTATGCACACCGACTCGCTGTATCTCGACGGTCAGTATGCCGCTTTTGGCAAGGTTATCTCGGGTATCGAAACTGTTGATGCCATTGCAAATGTTGACAAAAACTATATGGACAAGCCTTTCGAGGATCAGGTTATGCAGAGTGTAACAGTCGAGTGTTTCGGAGAGGATTTCCCTGAGCCCGAAAAGCTTTAAGTTTTGCTCCAAAAGTTTAAGGAGATGAATTTTATGTATAAAAAGGTCGTCGCTCTGGCGATGGTTTTAAGCCTTTGCTTTTGCGCTTTGGTTTCTTGCAAACCGCGTCCAAATTCGCCCGTAACATCGGATAGTGCTTCGTCCGCAATAACTTCTTCTGAAGCAACCTCTTCCGAAAGTATCGACACTTCGGGTTGGGGCTCCGAGGACGATTACTTAATTATCCGCCCTGTATTTTTATCGGCGGATAGCCAGAAAAATGTTTTTTACTGTGCCACCTCAGGCGGAGTTTACAAGCAGTTTTTTGACAGCAACAAACTCTCAAAAATTTATTCCAACAACAAATATGATTCTACCTCGGTACAGGTTTTAAGTGATTCGAGGGTTTGTGTAGGCTTTAAAAACGAAGCACAATCGGGATTTATCACATTTGATCTAAATCAAAAAACTGTTGCGAATGCGGTTTCTGACCCGAGTTTCGCAAACAAGAACATATATTCACTAGTTCACTTTAATAATACCAAATACTTCCTTTCCAATCCCGACAGATACGGCAGATTCACCCTCTACAAAGAGGTTGAATCGCGAGTTTCCCCTATAGCGAGCGGAGTTAACGAGTTTATGATTTCGCGAAACCGCATATTCTATAATATAGGAAGCAACATTTTCTCGGTTGACCTTAATGGCGAGGATATGCATATTGTAACTACTGTTGAAACAAGCGACCTTTTGGGATTCACCATCGCAGGAGATATGCTCATCTATATGAGCAGCAAGGAAACATTCTATCTTAGAATGTCAACTATGGAGCACGAGGTTATTTCAACACATCTGAATGTTTACACCTGTGCTACCGCAGGCGATACCGCATTCTTCTGCGGAGCCGACGGCGGAATCTACAGTATGTCACTTGTAAGCGGACAGCTCAAAAAGGTTTCTTCCTACACCGCATCAAGCATCGCCGCTTACGACGGTTGGCTCTATCTCTCCCCTGCCGATAAGGCAGACTATCCCGATGTGGATGAAAAATATATCATTTCGGGCGGAGTTCACAGATTTTTAGTAGAGGAACTTATGACACAAGATGAGCCCACCTCAAGCGAGCCCACCACCTCGTCACTTTCTCAAAGTGATGTTTCCTCGGGCATGGCAGTGATTGAAACGGAAGAAAAGGCGCCCGAATTTTTCGGTAAATAAAAAAACAAACGGAGATGCAATTTGCATCTCCGTTTTTTGTTTTGATTTAGTCTTCAAACTCATCCTGATTTTCCCAGTTGTGATAAACTTCCTGCACGTCGTCGTTATCTTCCATGTGCTCAAGCATAAGCGACATCTTTTTTGCAATCTCGGCATCATCAAGGCGAACATAGGTTGAAGGAACCTTCTCTACCTCGGCGGAAATTACTGTGTACTTATCCTTTAAAGCATCGCGAACTGCGAAAAGCTCAAAAGGCTCGGTTACGATTTCGATAACCTCATCCTGAATCTCAAAGTCACCTGCGCCTGCCTCGACACAATCTTCCATGAGCGCATCCTCATCGACGCCGTTATTCTCTAAAAGAATAATGCCCGATTCGGAGAAAAGGTAAGAAACGCATCCGCTCTGACCCATATTACCACCGAATTTATCAAAATAGTGGCGCATATCGGCGGCAGTTCTGTTTCTATTATCGGTAAGACACTCTACGATAACGGCGATACCGGAAGGCCCATAGCCCACATAGACGACATTTTCGTAATCCTTACCATCATTACTGCCTGCTTTTTTAATAACTCTGTCAATATTATCGTTAGGAACGTTATTTGCCTTAGCCTTTGCGATAAGTTCACGGAGTTTACTATTAGAGTTAGGATCGGCTCCGCCCTCTTTTACTGCTACGGCAATTTCTCTACCGATTTTGGTGAAGACCTTTGCTTTCTGAGCATCGGTTTTCTCCTTTTTTCTTTTAATATTATTCCACTTGGAATGTCCCGACATTATGTATTCCCCTCTGGATTAGTTGTTTTTAAAGAACTGATCAAGAACATCAAAATCAAGATCATCACTGCCCGAAGATGATGTAACAGCATCAAAAGGATTTACAAAGCTACTTGTTGTGCCGTTTGAATCAAAATCAGTAGCGATAACTGTAATGGTGATCTCATCAGACATATTATCATCATAAGCGAAACCGAAGATGATGTTAGCCTCAGGATGAGCGGCTTTACGGATAATGCTTGCGGCAATATCAACATCTGCAAGCGAGATATCCGAAGAAGCGGTAAAGTTGAGGATAACGCCCTTGGCACCATTGATAGAGGTTTCGAGCAAGGGGCTGGAAACTGCTGCATTTGCGGCTTCCTCTGCCTTGTTCTCGCCCTTGGCACTTCCGATACCCATATGAGAGGTGCCTGCGCCCTTCATGATGCTTACAACATCTGCAAAGTCGAGGTTAATTACACCCGAAACATTGATAAGGTCAGAAATGCTTCTTACTGCCTGGCGAAGAACATCGTCTGCAAGAACGAAGGCATTTAAGAATGTAATATCTGTATCAGCAACGAGTTTTAAGCGCTCGTTGGGGATAACTAAAAGTGAATCGACCTGCTCGCGAAGCGCGGTGATACCGAGCTCTGCCTGGTCGCGACGAACTTTACCCTCGAAATCAAAGGGCTTGGTTACAACGCCGATTGTAAGGATACCCATTTCTTTTGCAATAGATGCAACAACGGGAGCGGCACCTGTTCCTGTTCCGCCGCCCATACCTGCAGTTACGAAAAGCATCTGAGCGCCCTCGATAGCGGCTGCTATCTCATCGCGGCTCTCCTCTGCAGCTCTCTGACCCTTTTCGGGCACACCGCCTGCTCCTCTACCGTGGGTAAGCTTGTCCCCGATAGAAATTTTAGTTGCAATATTATCAGATGCTCTATAAAGCGCCTGCTGATCTGTATTGATCATTAAAAACTCAACGCTGCTCATTCCAGACTCGATCATACGGTTTACAGCGTTTCCACCGCCGCCGCCAACTCCGGCAACAATAATTTTGGCTTGTTTCTCAAACTCGTTATCTAATAAAAGGTCCATAACGGTGCCTCCCTAAATAAATTTGTGACCTGCGCATACCTATATATATTAATAATATCATATTACATTTGGTATTTCAATATCTTTTTTAGGAAATTTGCGACTTTTTTTCTGCTTTTTCAGGGCTTGTCCGCCGGCATATTATTTAGTCTTGATTTTCTTTATCGGGCGAGGTGTTTTGCGAGGAGTTTTCACTAGAATTTTGCTCATTTTCCTCGCCCTCAATTTCGGGATCTACGGGTGGATTTTGCTCCGCCTGCAGTTTTTCCTGTTCCGCCAAATACTCGCTATAACTGCCTTTTCTGAGGAAACTTACCCTCTTGGGATTCGAGGCGTAGATTATGCCCATATCGTCACTATCTATCTTACTGCTATCGGCGATAAGCAGCGCCACAAATTTAATCTTTTCAGCAATTTCGCTTTCGCTTCCGAGTCTTACCTCTATTCTGTCACGATAAACAAAAGAGAGATTTATTCTCTCGGTTACATTTATCTCTGTTACTTCTTTCGAAAGCGCCGAGCCCAGTTGACTGTATATCTTATCTACTGCGGCGAGCATATTGTTTTCGTCCGGCACAAAATCCGCAACCCCTACTTTTTCTGCTGAAATGCCTTTAATCTCCGCAAGATTTCTATCAAGGCTCACGGGGTCTTCGGTAAGGGTTTCTAGCACCTTTCCTTTTGTGCTTATAATAGCGTAACCTGTTTCGGTTTTTACATATCCCGCAACAGTTGCGGCCTTTACCTCAAGTTCAACGGTTGTGGGTAAAATTTTCTTCACCTTTGCCTCTTCGATATAAGGGAGCGCCTTCTCTATTCTATTTTCCACAGAATCCGAATCAAGACGGATAAGGTTACTGTCAAACTGGATTTTACCCGCAGTGATAATCTGTTTTGAAGAATAAGCCGTATTATTTGCGCTTACATCAACATTTTTTATTTTAAAGAAAACGGTAAGGCTTAAGGCAACACCAACAGCGGCAACCGCCAAAACGGTTACCACAAGCGCAATCCTTGTATAAGAGGAGCGGCGGCGTTTCTTTTTTCTGCTGCCCTTGCCGCCGACACGCTCTCTATCAAGACTTCTTATGTCGGTTTTATTCTTTTCAAATCTCTTTTTTGCCATCCTCTTTCTTTCCTAACCCCTTAAATTTTTCTCGCAATATCCGCTCCAAGCGACCTCAAATCGCTTTCAATATGCTGGTAACCTCTATCAATATGCTCTATACTTCTTATTTCACTTTTTCCCTCGGCGGCAAGAGCCGCCACAACAAGTGCCGCACCGCCTCGAAGATCGGTGCAGTGAACTTTTGCTCCGCTAAGTTTCTGCCTGCCGTTTATAACGGCGACGTTACCCTCGGTTTTTATATTTGCGCCCATTCTCACAAGTTCATCAACGTGTCTGAAACGGTTTTCAAAAATGGTTTCGACAAACATACTTGTGCCGCTGCAAAGGCAGGAAAGCGCCATCATAGGCGCCTGCGCATCGGTTGGAAAACCGGGATAAGGCAATGTTTTAACTATATACATGGGCTCAAGCACCTCTGGGGATGTGAGCCTTATTTCGTCATTTTTAAAGCTTAAGGCGCAACCTATCTGCTCAAAGATAGAAAGCACCGAAATTATATGCTCCTTTTTAGCCTCTTTTAAGACTATATCTCCACCCGTTGCTGCTGCAGCGGCAAGGTAGGTAACCGCTACTATTCTATCGGGCATAACTGTGTACTCACACCCACAAAGACTCTGAACACCATCGATTATAACACTTGAACTACCCGCGCCGAAAACCTTTGCGCCGCAGGAGTTTAAAAATGCCGCGAGGTCTTCTATTTCAGGCTCTCTTGCGGCGTTTGTAATAACTGTTCTGCCCCGAGCCAGTACCGATGCCAGAATGGCATTTTCTGTAGCTCCGACGCTTGGAAAATACAGGGTTATTTCACTGCCCACAAGCGAGTTTTTTGCTCTGCAAAAAAGTGTGGGGCCCGCGTAGTCTATCTCGGCACCGAGTTTTTTTAGTGCCGAAAGATGCATATCAATGGGTCTCGGCCCAAGTTCGCATCCGCCCGGCATTGAAACTTCTGCACAAGAACAGGAAGCCAGAATTGGTCCTAAAAAAACTACCGATGAGCGCATCTCACGCATAAGATGCTCAGGCACGTCGCACCGCTCTACACCGCGGTTTATGACGGTTATATCACTACCCGATTTTTCAACATCTAACCCTAAATGTCTCAAAATTTTTATTGCCGAATCTACGTCCGATAGGCTCGGACAGTTATGTAGCACAACCTCTCCCCTACACAAAACGCAGGCGGCGAGAATTGGCAATATACTGTTCTTTGCTCCCTGCAAAAAAAGAGAACCGGAAAGCCTCTTTTGGCCGTTTATCTCAAGGTGCATAATTCCACTCCCTAAAAGCATTTTAGTTTACCACATACTATGCTTTTGGGGATTTTTATGTGAAAAAACGGCTAAAAAACAGGGTTTTTCAATTATTTTTTATAAAGTTTCATCACTTCGTTGTAAATGAGTTCGTTTGCATCGGTTTTAGCGATTTTAGCGGCATTAGCACCCATTTGTTTGAGCCTATCCTTATCGCTTATGAGTTTCTCAATGGTATCGCATAGAAGCTTACCCGTAAGGTCCTTTTCCTCGATTACAACACCTGCATCGGCATTTGCAAGCACCATTGCATTATGAAACTGATGATTTTCGGTTACATTGGGCGAAGGGATGAAAATTGCCGCCTTGCCCTGTGCCTGAATTTCACTTAATGTGATAGCGCCCGAACGGGTTATGATAAGGTCACAAGCCGCAAGACACTCGGGCATATTATTTATGTACTCAGTGACCCGTATGTCACCGCCGTTTTCAAACTCAATTCCGGCTTTTCTCAGTTCATCAGGCATCCAGAGAGAGCCGTAGTGACCCGTAGCATGAATATGCTGAATATTCCCCTTGCCGCTGTGCCACTTAAGGACATCCATAACAGCGAGATTAATAGCCTTTGCACCGAGCGAGCCGCCGCAGGAAAGGATAACTATTTTATCCTTATCAAGACCGAGTTTTTCTCGGCACTCATCCTTTTTTGCAAACAAAAATTCCTGCCTTACGGGGTTACCGACTTCTATCATTCTGGCGCGAGTTTTAATTCTCGGCATCGCCTCTTTAAAGGCAACGAGAAGCACGTCAACGTGCTTTGCGAGAAGTTTTGTAGTAACGCCGGGGAAGGCATTTTGCTCATGAATAAGGGTTTTTATGCCCATTTTTGCCGCCGCGCGAACTACGGGACCGCTTGCATATCCACCAGTTCCGATAACTATATCGGGCTTGAAATCCGAGATTATCTTTTTCGCTTTGGAATTTGCGGTAAGAAGATATTTAAAGGTTTTGAAATTGCCCTTTATGGCGCGAAGAGAAAGTCCGCGTTCGATACCGCGAACCTCTATCGGAGCAAAATCATAGCCCGCCTGCGGAATGAATTTCGCTTCCATTCCCCAAGGAGTTCCCGCAAAGAGAAACTGCGCATCGCTATGATGCTCTTTTATACTTCCCGCAATCGCAAGCGCAGGGTTTATATGACCGCCTGTGCCGCCTGCCGCAAAAAGAACTCTCATCTTATGTCTCCTTTAAATCAGTCTTTTTCCATATTTGAATATCTCGAAACATTTAGCACAACTCCCATTTCACCAAGCAGCATCAAAAGTGCCGAGCCGCCGTAACTAAAGAACGGGAGAGGAATACCTGTATTAGGCACCATTTTGGTTACAACCGCGATGTTCAGAATTACCTGCAGACCTACCTGCGCAACAATTCCTATAACAAGCATTGTGCCGAATTTATCTTTTGCCTTAGAGGCTATTACAAATCCGCGCCACACCAAAAGGGCGAAAAGTATCAAAATTATTGCCGCACCGACAAATCCGAGTTCCTCACATACTATAGCAAAAATAAAGTCGTTCTGAGGTTCGGGGATATACAAGAACTTTTGTCTTGAGTTACCGAGTCCTAACCCCATAAGTCCGCCTGAGCATATAGCATAGAGTGCCTGAATATTCTGGAAACCTGCATTCTGAGGGTCGACAAAGGGGTCGATAAACACCTCAATTCGACTCCATACGCTATCAAGAAGTCCCGCAAGGTACGCCACAACTGCGGCAACTGCGGCAAAACCACCCGCAAGACCGAACCAACGAAGTTTTACTCCGCCTATAAGGAGCATAACTGCGCAGATAAGGGCAATAAGGATACCGCCCGAAAGGTGACGCTCAAAAAGTACCAACGGCACTACTGTAATAATTACGGGCAAAAACGGCAGAATGCCGCCCTTAAATGTGTGCATTTTTTTATAATTCAGCGATATAAGGTGCGCAAAGATGACTACTACCGCAAATTTTGCTATCTCGGACGGTTGAATTGAGCCGATAAAAGGAACAGGAATCCATCTGGTAACGCCGTTTACGGGCGGGCAGAAGTAAACCACCACTAGCAAAATTTCGGTGACGATAAGAATGGGAAGCGCAAATCTATGCAGGATGTGATAATCGGGGATAAACGCCACACCGAGCATAAAAACTATTCCCACGACCGCAAAAATAAGTTGTTTTCTTATATAGTAAAAACTGTCGCCCTCGCGGTAAAGCGCCTCAACATAACTTGCCGAGAAAAGCATTATAAGTCCTATGGTGAGGATTACCATAACGAGTATTAAAAAGGTAAGGTCAATCTTACCGCGGTCTTTCTTTTTACCTGATTGTTTAAATGCCAAGATCAGCCTCTCCCTTTAAAATTTACTTCATACAAAGCACCGAGCCTACCGCCGCGGCGCAACCTATAAGTGTTACTATCGAAAATACTATAACTATCTTAACTTCGCTCCATCCAGACATCTCGTAGTGATGATGAATGGGGCTCATTTTGAATATTCTTTTTCCATGTGTGAGTTTAAAATATGTTACCTGAAGCATAACCGAGAAGGTTTCTGCAAGGTAGATGATTCCGCACAAAATTAAAAGTAAGGGCTGTTTTATGCCAAATGCGAGCGCTACTGTAAGTCCGCCTAAGAACATCGAGCCTGTGTCGCCCATAAAGACTTTTGCGGGATGGAAATTATAGATAAGAAATCCGAGGCAACCGCCCGCGAGCGCCGCGGCGAGTGTGTTCATCGAGCTTACTGACATAAGGGTTGTTATAACCATCATACCGAGCGCAAAAACGAATGTAACACTTGATGCAAGTCCGTCGATGCCATCGGTAAGGTTTACGGCATTTACAAAGCCGACTATTACAAAAATTGCAAACGGATAGTAGAAAAGCCACAAATCGATTTTAGCAATAAAGGGGACATAAACGGTGGTGTCGCGGTCGCCTGCGATGTAAAGTGCCGCAAGATAAAGCACCGCGATAAGTATCTGGAAGAACATTTTTTGTTTTGCGGTAAGTCCGAGATTGCGCTTTTTGACAACCTTAATATAGTCATCGGCAAATCCCAAAACTCCAAACAAAAGCGCCATTACAAGACCTGCTACAAGTCTTACAAGTTCCATAGAAAAGTTATCAGGGCGATTAGGCGAGAAAATTGCCAAAACAGTAGCCACAATTATTGCAGCAACAATACCGATAATGAACATTATGCCGCCCATTGTGGGAGTTCCCTGCTTATTTTTATGCCAACTGGGGCCGATTTCTAAAATAGTTTGCCCATATTTAAGGCGCCTTAAAAACGGAATTAAAAAATGACCCGAAACGGCAGTTACGACAAAACTTACAACCGCCGCCGCAATAACAACAAAATTCAAAGCTCTTTCTCCCCTTTTACTTTTCCAAAGCGGCATAAACCGCCGAAATTATCTCTTCAAAATGCATACTGTGGCTTGCCTTAAAGAGCACACAATCACCCTTTTTAAGCGTTTTAACAAGATACTGCGCCGCTTTTTCGTTTGTCTCAAAATACTGCGCCTTACACTCTTTTGTGAGGACGGCATCGTAGATTCCTTTTGCAAAGTTGCCGCAAGCGATGACCTCATCGCATTTTTCTCCCGCCGCTTCTCCGACCTCTGTGTGAGCGCTCTTTGTTATATCGCCGAGTTCCAACATATCTCCTAAAACGGCAACCGCTCTTCTGCCCTCAGAAATTGAGGAGAGCACCGAAAGGGACGCTATCATACTTGTAGGGCTTGCATTATAGCAGTCTTCAATAAATGTGATACCGCATTTTTCAACTATTCTTTGGCGCATTCCAGAAGGACTGTAAGCGGCAAGGCCCGCCGCAATTTGAGCCTCGGAGAGACCAAACCAAACTCCTACCGCAACGGCCAAAAGCGCATTTTCAACATTATGAATTCCGATTGCGGAAAGGAAAATGTTCACGAAAAATTCTCCGCCGACATAGACATCAAAGCGAGTTCCCTCAGCCGATCCGACGATATTTTTAGCGATTATATCGGCATCTTTGCCCGACGCCGAGGTTTTAATGATGGGATGTTCACCCAGATTTTCAATCTCTGAAAGCAGGTCGCTATCGGCATTTAAAATGATGGGGGCATCATTTTCCATACCGTCTAAAATCTCGAGTTTAGCCTTTAAAATGCCTTCTCTCGAGCCTAGGTTTTCTATATGCGAAACTCCTATGCAGGTTATAACGCTAAGAGAGGGGCGGGCGGTTTTTGAGAGGTTTGAAATTTCGCCGAAATGGTTCATGCCCATCTCAACAACCGCCGCCTTGAAGGTTTCATCTAAATCAAAAATGGTTTTAGGAACACCTATATGATTATTGAAATTTCCTTGAGTTTTTGAGGTTTTAAAGCCGCGCGAGAGTACCGCGGCTATCATATCTTTTGTAGTAGTTTTTCCGACGCTTCCCGTAACACCGACAACTGAAATATCAAGGCTATCTCTATACCCTTTTGCAAGGTCTAAAAGCGCTTTATATGTGCTTTCAACCTCGATAACGGGCAGATTTTCACCTAAATCAGCGGCGCTTTTTTCTGACACAACGGCTACTGCGCCGTTTTCTACCGCTTTTTTTGCAAAATCGTGGCCATCAAACTTTTCACCCTTTAATGCCACAAAAAGCGAGCCTTTTTCAATTTGACGGGTATCGGTTGTTACCGAAACGATTTCACACTCTTTGCAGTTTACGCATTTTCCATGCATAAATTCTGCCGCTCTCTCAAGGGAAATTCGCATAGCTTTTCTCCTATACTACTGTACTTGGTCCTTACTTAAGAATGTTATCTCAACAACTGTTCCGACCGGCACCTGTTTGCCCACCTCAACGCTTTGTGCAGAGGAGAGGCATCCGCTCTGGTCAATACCGCCACCGGTTAGTTTGGCATTAAGTCCCAGCGCGGTAAGTCTTGTGTTTACCTCCTGCGCCGTCAGACCTACGAGATTTGGAACGGTGACGAGTTTTTCCTGCGTTGACGATTCGGTGTAAATTACAACCTTACCGCCTCTGGGGATACTCTGACCGCTTGCAGGTACCTGTTTTACTACTCTATCTCCGTTGCCAACAATAGTTGCTCCGAGTCCGTACTTCTGGAGTGTTGCCTGACCCATGTGGGCAGTTTTTCCAATAATATTGGGAACGGTTACATTAACCTTTTGGAGTTCCTCTTGGGTGTACTCGGGCTCAACGCCGAGGTACGGGAGAACATCACCTAAAATACTTCCGCAAACGGGAGCGGCAATAGTACTACCGTAAAGCTCTCCTGCACGTGGTTCGTCGACGATTACGATGCAGGCTACCTGCGGGTCATCTGCGGGCGCAAAGCCGAGGAAAGACATAATGTAGTCCTCTTTCTGACCTTCTTCGTACTCTTTATCGAGTTTCTCGGAAGTACCTGTCTTACCGCCGATGCGGTAGCCCATTATATAAGCGTTTTTACCTGTTCCCTCGGAAACAACTCGCTCGAGCATAAGGGCGAGTTTTGCCGAGGTTTCTTCAGAAATTACCTGTCTTTTAACCTGCGAGCCGACATTCTCGATTACCGAGCCGTCGCTATCAAGAATCTGCTTTACAACGTGCGGAGTTACGAGGTATCCGCCGTTTACCGCCGCCGAAACCGCGGTTGTTATCTGAATGGGTGTTATCTTAAAGGACTGACCCATTGAAGATGACGCAAGGTTTACCGCATTATTCAGTGAATTTACGCTATGGGTAATACTTGTTGCCTCACCGGGAAGGTCAATTCCGGTTTTTTCGGTAAGTCCGAATGCTTCAAGATATTTATGGAATGTAGCGCCACCAAGGCGTCCACCGACTTCCATAAATACGGGGTTACAGGAATTCATAATTCCGTCCGAGAAACTTTCTCTGCCGTGACCCGAGGTCTTCCAGCAGTGAATGGTGCGATCGCCTACTCTGTATCCACCTGTGCAGACAAATCCATCACCGTCTTTTACTACACCTTCTTCGAGAGCCGCTGCGGCGGTTATAATCTTAAATACCGAGCCGGGCTCGTAGGGGTCGGAAATAACCTTATTTCTCCACTGCTGATTCTGTGCTTTGGAAAGTTCGGCGTTTTTCTCATCGCCTGAAAGCTGTGCAATCTTTTCCGCAAGGGTGGTGTCATAAACTGTAAAGGGGTCGTTTAGGTTAAAGTCGCCTTTTGTTGACATTGCGAGTATCTCACCCGTTTTTACATCCATAACAAGTGCGGCGGCACGGTTATTTACCTTTTGCTCTTTTACCGCCGTTTCAAGATGCTTATCTACATAATACTGAATATTATAGTCAAGGGTAAGCACAAGGCTGTTTCCATCCTGCGCTTCTATTCTCTTTTCATGCTCAAAGGGCATATCTGTTCCCCAAGCATTTTTGGCGCTTATGACCCTTCCGTCAACGCCTTTTAAGTAACTGTCGTAATAAGCCTCAACACCCGTAAGACCCTGATTATCGGTTCCTACAAATCCGAGAACGGTTGATGCAAGATTGTTGTAGGGGTAATAGCGCTTGGTGTCTTCATCAAGACCTATTGCCGAAATGTTATTTTCTGAGCAGAAATCCCTGATTTCCTGCGCCTTATTTTCCTCTATCTTACGCTTTACGTACTCATAATAGGTGTTCTTCTGAGTCTTTTTGTACAAACTCTCGCGGTCAACGTCCAGAAGTTCGGAGAGTTTATCTGCAATGAGGTTTGCCTGAGCATCATCTTTAATATATTTGGGCGAAAGATAAACTGTCCAGACAGTTGCGCTCTGGGCAAGCACCTTCATATTGCTATCGTAAATCGTGCCGCGTTGGGCGGGGATGGTGGTATCACGAAGTTGCTGCTGAGTAGCCTTTTCGCGATAGTCCTGACCGCCTAGCACCTGCAAGAAAAACAGTCTGCCCGTCATAAGCACAAATCCGACGAGCACAATTATGACAAGCAGGATATTTATTCGCCTTTTCATCGACACGGTTGGTTGCTTTGCCACGCTTTTTCCTCCAAATATCACTAATTTTTTATCCTAATAAAACCACAAAAGAGCCTGGAAACTCATATTTTCAAAGTTTCCCTCTTTAAAAATATGCGCTCGGCTCTTTTTTAAGTCTTGTGTTTTGATTTTAAAACAAATTACTGAAAAAATCTCCTACTTTTTCGAAAACGTTTCGGCTATCGGAGAGCACCTCGATTTTGTCACCCTTATTTACCTCTATGCACTCTACCTGCAGCTTATCAGCCTCATACATTCCGAGCGCCAGTGCCTTTTCCTCGATGTTTCCGCGAGCCATTATGGCGTCAAGTTCACTATCAAGACGAACCGACTCGCTCTGAAGCTGTACGATTTGCTTGTTGGTGCTTGTTATTGCCTTTGTAGTTTCGGTTATCATAACTCTTGTGTAGAGCATAAATCCGCATACTATAACAAGCAGTACCGCCGCGATGCAAGCGGTTGCGGGAGAAAGAAACGAGAGCGCCTGAGTCTTTTTCTTACTCTTGGTTTTCGATTTTACTGCCTTAAGTTCGGGTTGTTTTTTGACTTCGGGTTTCTTTTTTGTTTCGAATCTCGAAAGATCGTATGCAACACTTGCCTGCATTTTAAGCTCTCCTTTCTTTTAAAATTCCTTTTATCTTAAAGTTTCTCCAAAACTCTGAGTTTTGCACATTTACTTCTCGGATTTTCCTCCTGCTCCTCTTTTGAAGGCTCTATCGCCTTACTCGGAGTCATTTTAGCTTTGGGTGTATTACCGCAAACACAAACCGGGAAATCCTTGGGGCAGGTACAACCCTTACACCACTCTTTATAGACACTTTTTACCATTCTGTCTTCAAGCGAATGGAAGGTTATGATAGCAAGTCTGCCGCCGGGTGCGAGTCTGCTCGGAGCCGCACTTAAAACGGTTTCGAGCTGCTCAAGTTCGCGGTTTACCTCAATTCTTATCGCCTGAAAGCTTCTCTTGCATGGATTTTTCTCGCGCCTTGCCGCCGCGGGCATTGCGCCTTTTATGATTTCGGCAAGCTCGAAGGTTGTTTCAATCGGTTTTTCCTCTCTCGCCTTTACAATTGCCGATGCTATTCTTCTCGAAAACTTTTCTTCCGAATATTTAAACAGGATATTCGCAAGTTCCTGCTCGCTATATTCATTGACTACATTTTTAGCGGTGACCTCGCTATCGCCCATTCTCATATCGAGCGGAGCATCAAATCTATAAGAAAATCCGCGCTCGGCATTATCAAGTTGATATGAGGAAACTCCGAGGTCTAAGAGTATTCCGTCAACCTTTTGGATTCCAAGTTCACTGAGAACATTTTCAAGTTCGCTGAATTCTCTATTGTAAACCGTTGCCACCTTATAGGGCTTTAAACGTTCGGTTGCAACCGCGACCGCTTCCTTGTCCCTGTCAAGACATATAATCCGACCGCCTTTTTTATAGTCAAGCTTTTTAGCAATCTCGCTCGAGTGACCCGCGCCGCCGACAGTTCCGTCAACGTAAATACCGTCGGGCTTTATATTTAGTGCATCCATGCACTGACTTAGCATTATCGGTTTATGAACAAATTCCATTTGTTTCTACCTTTGATTTAAAAATCGAGCTGCATAAGAACATCGGCAATGCTATCCGAATCAATGCTCTTGTACATCTTATCGTAACTCTCGGCATCCCAGACATCGACTCTCGAATTCATTCCGACGAAAACGACATCGTGCGAAAGACCTGCGTGCGAAATAAGTTCGCTCGAAATGAAAACTCTTCCCTGCTTATCGGGACTTAAGAGACAAGCGCTACCGAAGAGCCAGTTTTTAACCTGACGAACCTTTGCCTCGGGGAAATTCTTAAGGCTATCGCAAAGGCGGTTCCACTCGGTTTCGCTATAAGCACAAAGGCAATGGTCAAACAGACCTTTAGCGAGAACTATCTTCTCGCCCATATCTTTTCGAAAATCGGCAGGGAATATTATTCTGCCGTTATTATCCATGGTGTTTTGAAACTTTCCGATGAGCATCTTTTCCCCACCCCTTTCGTCAAAAAATGGTGGCTTTTTGTTTTTAGTGAAATCACCTTTTTTCACCATTAGCCACCTTTGTACACCTATTATACTCCTAAAGCACACCAAATGTCAAGCATTTTTGGCATATTTTTTGCAAAAAATTTCAAAATAAAAAAACTCGCAAACGGCCATTTAGAGCCGTTTGCGAGTGTTTACTTTCCATTATTTGCCATCAACCACAATATATAGTAATTGGCGTTTTGTGGTACACATTATATACGTATAATTTCGACATTATTTTTGCGTTTTTTCTTTAGATTTGTAGTAAAAATACAGCCCTAAATCGATAGAAACCATAATGAAATTCAGCACATAAAAGAACATCACATACCACACGATGTTGCCACCGAGAATTTTACCCACGATTCCGCAGGCGTAACCTATATCTATAAGCAGTAAAAAGGCCAGGCTTTTACCCTTTGTCGATTTATTTTTCATGGTGGTAATTATGTTATTCGGCCAAGAAAAACCGAAAGCAACTATCATTATAATTTCAAGAATTTGTGCTACCTGCTGCATATCAAAAACCTCACTTTTAAGTCAAAACAAAACCGATAAAAACTGCTCGTTTTTATCGGTTTTATTCACCTTATTCCTGGGGAGTCTGTCCCATTCTCTTATTGCGGAGAGTGGTACGGGTTTGTTTTACCTCGGTAGCACTTCTGACGAGTACTTCCTCGGCATTTTTAAGTATCTCATCTGCAAAATCGTTTGCGGCTGTACGAACCTCGCGCGATTTCTGATGAGCCTGCGAGAGAATCTCGTTAGCACGGTTCTGAGCCTGGATAACAAGTTCATCCTTATTAACGATGCTTCTCGCTCTTTCCTCGGCATTGCGGATAATATCCTCCGCCTCTGCCTTTGCAATAGAGATAATTTCTCCTCTGTCGGCAACTATTGCCTTTGCCTGACGGATCTCCTGAGGAAGATTCATACGAATTTCGTCAATAAGATCCCTTGCTTTTTGTGAGTCTATAAGACATTTTCCTCCTGTGAGGGGCATTTTCACCGCGTCCTCGAACATATCGTCGAGAAGATCTACCATATCGTCTACATTCATTTTCTATATCCTCCTTTTATTTTTTAGGTTTAAGCACATTTTCAACGTCTTTTAAAATCTCATCAGGCAGGAATATCGAAATATCTCCGCCAAACTGCGCCACCTGGCGAACCATACTTGAACTTAAGTACATGTTCTCGGCGGACGAGGTTAGAAAGACGGTTTCAAGTTTGGGATTGAGCTTTTTATTGGTAAGCGCCATCTGAAATTCGTACTCAAAATCAGACATAGCGCGAAGACCCTTGACAATCGCGGTAGCGCCGACATTTTCGGCATACTCGGCAAGTAATCCGCTATAACTATCTACGCGGATATTACCATTTTTTCCAACCGCTTTTTCTATGAGCGCACAGCGCTCCTCTACACTGAATGTGTTTACCTTATTAGGATTGGTGAGCACCAGGACAACAACCTCGTCAAACAGCTTGGCAGCGCGGTTTATGATGTCTACATGTCCCTTTGTGATGGGGTCAAAACTGCCGGGGCAGATTGCAATATTCATTTTTTATCCCCCTTAGTATATTACCTGCTCGCCCTCTTCTTTTCTGAAGAGTGCAAGTTCAGTTTTTCCGTATCTATATCTGCGGCGAAGGGTAAATCCGTTTACCTCTTCCAAAAGTTTCTCACCGCAAGGAATCTCACATATTATAATAGCATCGTCACTACAGACCTCTGTAACCTTACTGAATATAGGCTCAATAAGTTCTGCCTTGTAGGGCGGGTCCAGGAAAACTATATCAAATTTCTCGCGGCAGGTAAGTAAATAATCCTCAGCGCTTTTGGTGTAGATTTCCGACCTTCTCATATATTCTGCGGCGACTACATTTTCCTTTATACAATTCGCAGCTTTTCGACTTTCATCTACAAAAACCGCCTTTTCGGCTCCTCGGCTCAACGCCTCGATGCCCATCTGACCGCTACCTGCAAAGAGATCCAAAAACTTTGCTCCGACAAGGTCAAACTGAATTATACTGAAAAGCGCTTCCTTGACCTTATCCGAAGTCGGCCTTGTATCAAGACCTTCGGGAGCGACAAGTCTCCTACCTTTTTTCTCTCCTGCGATAACTCTCATTTTTTAAAACTATCCTTTTTTTGCAGATTCCTTAACATATATATTATCAATCAAAATTGCCGCTTTGTCAACTGGTTTTTTACACTCCCTTAATTTTCCTGCAGTCTTTTGCCCTAAATTTACAAAAGCCACTTGTTTCTGCAAAAAAAATATTGTACAATGAATATGTATTTGTTTAAAAAACGAGGGACAGTATATGAAAAAGGTTGAAATATACACAGACGGAGCCTGCAGTGGAAATCCCGGGAAAGGCGGCTGGGGCGCAGTGCTTAGGTACGGCACTATAGAAAAAGAACTTTTCGGCGGCGAAAGGGAGACCACCAACAACCGAATGGAACTTACTGCCGCAATAAAGGCGCTCGAGGCGTTAAAAGAGCCCTGCGATGTAACCCTCACCTCCGATTCGAAATATCTTGTTGATGGAATTTCAAAGGGTTGGGCGGCATCCTGGAAGGCTAACGGCTGGAGAAAAGCCGACAAAAAGCCCGCCCTAAATCCTGATTTATGGGATAGGCTCTTAGAGCTTTTTGAAAAGCACAATGTCACGCTCGTCTGGGTAAAAGGGCACGCAGGTCATCCCTACAATGAGCGGTGCGATGCTCTGGCGGTAAACTTTTACAAGTCGCTCGAGGACTGATTTTTAGAAAAATTTTGAAAAGGGCGGTGAGCCGAGTGGAAAACAGAAAAAAGGTTATGTTGGCGCTTTCGGGCGGAGTTGATTCCTCGGTTTGCGCCCATATTTTAAAGCAACAAGGGTACGAAGTCTATGCCGTTTGCATGAAAATGAGTGACGCGCACGAGGGCACCGTAAAGGCGGCTAAAATTGCGGCAGCGGAACTTAATATTCCGCTTACTATCCTTGATTTAAGAGAGGAATTTAAGAGCCTTATAATAGATTCATTTATAAGGGATTACGAGAATGCGAGAACACCCAATCCTTGTATAATCTGCAATCCGTTAATTAAGTTTAAGTATCTTAAAAAAGCCGCGGATGAGCAGGGTTGCGATTATTTTGCAACGGGGCATTATGCAAGAATCGGCGAGGAAAACGGCAGATTTTTTGTGCGCCGCGCCGCTTGTGATGCGCGCGACCAATCCTATATGCTTTACAGGCTTTCTCAGGACATTTTAAAGGGTCTTCTGCTTCCCTTGGGTGATATGACAAAAGATGAGGTAAGGGCTCTTGCAAATAACTTGGGGCTGACATCGAAAAACGCGCCCGACAGCCAGGAAAATTGCTTTATCCCGGACAACGATTACGCCGCTTATATAGAGAAAAATGGCGGCAAAAACAAGAAGGGAAATTTCATAGGTCCCTGCGGCGAAATTTTAGGTACACACAAGGGAATTGTGCACTACACCTGCGGGCAGAGAAAAGGGCTTGGAATCTCATACAAAGAGTCTCTTTTCGTAGATAAAATCGATGCACAGAGCGGCGATATTTTCTTAACCGTTTCGGGCGGTCAGATGCGCTCGGAAATGGTGGTTTCAGACTGCGTTTTTTCGCTTTATGATGCGGTTTATGAGACTTTAGATGTAGAGGTTAAAATTCGCTCGGCGGCAAGGGCGCAGGCGGCTGTTTTAGAGCCTTTGGGCGATGGGAAATTTTTAGTAAAATTTAAGGAGCCGGCATCCGCTCCAACACCCGGACAATCGGCAGTTTTTTATGTCGGCAACAAGGTTTTGGGCGGCGGATTTATTACCCAAAATTCCCACTAATAAACCTTAAAATTTTCTATAAAAATAATGTTGAAAAATCATTGAATTTTCGTATGCGCTATGCTACAATATGTAGGCTTGAATTTTAAAGTTAAGAGATGAATTTATGAGCAAAAATATCAAAAATACTCAAAAAACCAACAACATAATAACGATAATTGTTTGCGTTTTGGTGGCGATTTTTGCATCACTTGCAATCTTTTTGTCGGGTTTTGACTGGCACAACGAGTCTATACTCGGGAATGCGCCGGGCGGTAACAACGTTGCAGGGCTTTCGGGCACAGTCCCCCTTTCCGACAAAAAAGCAGACTTCGATGAATATTTCGAGGACACTGTTTTTGTCGGCGACAGTATCACCTACGGTGTGGCAATGTATGGCTACACAAGCTTTAACCACGTTTTTGCAAAAGTTGGACTGAGTCAGAACACCGCCCTTTACACAAGGTGTGTCTACACCTCGAAAACCGTTTCGTACACCATAGAAAATGCTCTTAAAATGGCTAAACCGGGTAAGGTTATTTTAACCATCGGAATCAATGCCATAAACAGTTACAAGAGCGACGCTTTCTACAGCGATTACAGAAAACTTATCGGTAAAATCAAGTCGGCTACTCCCGACAGTGTTATTATAGTTCAGTCCATTCTGCCGGTTACGGCAAACTGGGCGGCAAACAACGGCAAGTCAAACTGCAATCAGTACATTATCCACGCCAATCAGAAGTTATACGAGCTTGCAAAAGAGGAAGGTTGCTACTTTTTGCATACCTTCGAGGACCTTTGTGATGAGCAAGGTTTCCTTCTTAAAAAATATTCGGGCGACGGAATTCACCTAAACCGCTCGGGATACGAAAAAATGTTTGACCATATTCTTTCAAGACCTGTTAAAAGCAGTGGAGAATTTACAAAAATCGGTGCTATTACACCGCCTGTTATATACAATCCCAACTCCTCGAATGTTTCGATGCCCGACTTAAATACTCAGAGCAGTGTTGCAGGCATTGAAAGCTCGGTTTCAAGCAATGAAAGTTCCGTCGTGGGTGACGAGAGCAGTAACATCTCGGCAGATACTTCGGACGTTTCGACCTCGAGCTCGGAGAACGAGAGTGATGTACAAAGCGACCTTTCACAAGGTGACGAGAGCGACACTTCCCTGCCCGATGAAAACCCGCAGGTGAGCACCTCGTCGGGCGGTCAGCAAGACGATAACAAGCCTTCCCAGAATAAGCCTAATCAAAACAGCCAAAACCAAAACGGGTTTAAGGATACTTCAAGCAAGAAAAAGCCAAACTAAAAGTAAAACCGCCGATAAAATTATCGGCGGCTTTTTTATTAGAATATCGGCGCATTTTTATGTCCATAATAGCTTCTGCAGCCTTGACTATTTGAAATGTATATAGTATAATATATTAATTAATAAAATAGGGTAGTATTATCCTATGGTATTTGTACATAAATGTTCATTATTTTGTGAGGCTGTATCCACTCTGCAGACTTTACGTTTTTTCTACATAATCGGCGCGCAATCTACCGCGGCTGTGCGTTTACCGCGGATGACCGCCGAAATCTATACGGAGGTAAAATTAGTGTCAAATCAAACTGCTTACAAGCAAAAAAACGAGCCTAAAAAGGCGAACTTTAAAAAGAAACACATAAAGAATTCGGCGCCTAAAAATGCGCCCAAACAAAATCAGACAAAAAAAGAACAGAACAAAAAAACTGCCGCTTTAGAGAATTCTACTGCGCCTTTGCAGAAGCAGACGACATACAAAAAGTCGCAAAAGCCCCGCAAGAGCGCGGCACACCCCAGCGTTAAAAAAGTTCCCGCAAAGACTTCCCCTCTCCGCATAATTATGCTTGGAGGACTTAACGAAATCGGAAAGAACATCACCGTTTTCGAGTGCGAGAATGACATAATCGTTCTTGACTGCGGCATAGCTTTTCCCGATGAGGAGATGCTCGGAATTGATGTTGTTCTCCCCGATTTTAGTTATCTTACAAAAAATGCCGACAAGATAAGAGGCGTTATTTTAACCCACGGACACGAGGACCATATCGGCGCTCTGCCCTATCTTCTCAAGGAACTTAATGTACCCGTTTACGGAACTAAACTCACCCTCGGTCTTGTCGAGAACAAACTCGCCGAGCACAAATTACTCGGCAGCGCAAAACTCAACGTAGTTTCGCCCGGTTCGGTTGTAAAACTCGGATGTATGTCGGCGGAGTTTATTCACGTTAACCACTCCATTCCCGACGCGGTAGGTTTTGCTATCAAAACCCCTGCGGGAGTTGTGGTGCACACAGGCGACTTTAAGATAGATTACACCCCCATTCAGGGCGGAATGATAGATTTAGGCAGATTCGCCGAACTTGGAAACGAGGGCGTTTTGGCGCTCCTTACAGACTCAACTAACGCCGAGCGTCCGGGATATACTGCGAGCGAAAGAAGTGTCGGTGAGAGTTTCGAGCCACTGTTTATGAGAGCCGAGGGCAGACGAATTATAATCGCAACCTTTGCCTCAAACATCCACAGAATTCAGCAGATAATCGATGTTGCAGAAAAGTACGGCAGAAAGGTTGCGGTTTCGGGCAGGTCGATGCTCAGCACTGTTGAAACGGCTATCGAACTCGGCTATCTCACCGTTCCCGAGGGGCTTTTAGTCGATATAGAATCATCGGGCAGATTCAGAGCCGATCAGATGGTTATCGTTACAACGGGCAGCCAGGGCGAGCCTATGAGTGCGCTCAGCCGTATGTCATCGGGCGATCACAGGCAGGTTTCTGTAAATTCCAATGACTTCATTATCATCTCTGCAACCCCCATTCCAGGCAACGAAAAACTCGTCAGTCGCGTTATAAACGAACTGATGCGCCTTGGAGCCGAGGTTATCTACGAAAAAATGTATGAAGTTCACGTTTCGGGTCACGCCTGCAAGAGCGAACTTCAACTTATGATAGGTCTTGTCAAGCCCAAGTACTATATCCCCGTTCACGGCGAGTATAAGCATCTTATGAAGAATGCACTTATTGCCGAAAGCGTTGGAATTTCTCGAGATAATATCATCATTTCCGATTTAGGAAAGGTTATTGAATTTTCCGCAAACGGCGTTCGATTTGCCGAAACTGTTGAAGCGGGCAAGGTTCTTGTTGACGGGCTCGGCGTTGGCGATGTCGGCAGCGTTGTACTGCGCGACAGAAAGCATCTCGCCGAGGACGGACTCATTATCATCGCAGCGGCAATTGACACAGTCACAGGCTCGCTCATTTCGGGTCCCGACATTATTTCCAGAGGATTTGTCTATGTAAGGGAGTCCGAGGAACTTATGGAGGGCGCGCGCGAGGTTGCAAGGGCGGCTATTGAGAAAAATTGCGGTCCTTACGGCGTTGATTGGCCCGTTATTAAAAATTCGGTGCGCGATGCTCTGTCCTCCTATATTTTCCAGAAGACCCGCCGCCACCCCATGATTCTCCCCATTATCATTAATGCATAATTTTTCAAAAGGAGGTTTACGCCATGAAAAAGGGCAGAAATTTATTTAACGGCGCGATAATCGGTTTATTTGCGCTTGCCTTTTGTTTTTCGGTTGTAACCGCTTTTTATAACGTAACTGCCTCTTTTATTGAACTTTCAATAACAGTTTTGGGATTTGCCGTTTTTGTAATTTTTCTGGCACTTGCAAAGAAGGATGCTTTTTCCTTCTTTGCAAGTCTTGAACAAAAGCTCTCTCCCGAGAGCGTTGAGGCACTTTCTTGCCTAAACTTCCCCGTTTGCGCAGTAAACAGTGCCGGCGAGATCATCTGGTACAACACCGCTTTTTCTATCGATGTGCTCGACGGAGAAAACGCCCTGAGCAGTAATTTTTCGGAAATTTTCGGTGATGACCTTTTAAATATTTCACATAGCGGCAAAAGATATTCCGCTCTCAGTTTAAGCATTGCTTCGGGCAAGGAAAAATTCGATGTCTACTACTTTATGAATGACACCGAACTTAAAACCAATTCCGAACTATTCTTTAAAAAGAGGCCTTCGGTTGTTCAGATTATTATTGACAATTACGATGACCTGACAGCAAGTCTTAGCGGAAGCGAAAAAAATCTTATCGTAGGTAAAATCGAGTCGATACTTGAGAACATTTTCACCTCTCAGTCGGTGGGATTTTTCAGAAAAATTGAAAAGGACAGATTCACCGCAGTTATTGACAGCGAGCATCTTGACCTGCTTATTCAAACTAAGTTCAAGGCGCTTGAACAAATCCAGAATTGTGACGAGAGCGGCAGAATCAGTGCCACCCTATCGGTCGGCATCGGTCAAAATGTTTCCAATCTTTTGGAGTCTGACCAAATGGCACGTCAAGCGCTTGATATGGCGTTAGGGCGCGGCGGCGACCAGATTGCCATTAAGAGCGAGCACGGATTCGAGTTCTTTGGCGGACGCTCAAAGGGCATCGAAAAGCGCGCAAAGGTGCGTTCGCGAATGATAGCCTCGGCGCTTTTTGAAATGATTTCCGAGAGCGAAAAGGTTATTATAATGGGTCACAAAATGGCAGACTTTGACTGTGTGGGCGCGTCGGTTGGTTTATGCCGCGCTTCGCTTTCACTCGGCAAAGAAACCTACATTTGCATTGACAGAGAGGCAAATCTTTCCAAGGAACTTCTCGCAAAACTTTCCGAGGGTGGGTACGAAAACATCTTCATCTCGCCCGAAAAGGCCAAGAGTATTGCGACCCGAGGCACATTACTTATTGTAGTTGACACACATAATCCCGATTTTGTTCAGTGTCCCGAACTTTTACCTATATGCGAAAACCTTGTGGTAGTTGACCATCACAGAAGAATGGTAAATCACATAACCGGCGCGGTTATCTTCTATCACGAGCCGGGCGCTTCGTCTACCTGCGAAATGGTTACCGAACTTATTCAGTATTTTGGCGACGGACTTAAAATCTCAAGGCTTGAGGCAGAGGCTCTCTTGTCCGGAATAATGCTTGACACCAAAAACTTTATCATTAAATCAGGCGTTCGCACCTTTGAGGCGGCGGCGCACTTAAGACGAGTCGGGGCGGATTTGGTTTCGGTAAACTCCTGGTTTGCAAATTCTATCGAAACCTATCACCAGCGCGCCGCGCTCATTGGCTCTGCCGAAATTTACAAGGGCTGCGCCATCTCATACAAAAATGAATTCACAAACGAACTTCTCCTCGCTACGCCGCAAACGGCAGACGAACTGCTGCACATACGGGATGTTTCGGCATCGTTTGTTATGTACAAGCGTGACGGCATTGTATCGGTTTCTGCCCGTTCATACGGCGCGATAAATGTTCAACTTATTATGGAGAAGCTCGGCGGCGGCGGTCATCTTACGATGGCGGGCGCGCAGATTGCCGCAGAAGACTGCGAAGAAATTAAACAAAAACTTTTAGAGGCTATTGACAGTTATCTTGAAGAAAACACACCAGCACAGTAATATAAGGAGGCAAAAACTATGAAGGTTATTTTAAAAGCAGATGTTAAAGGAAGCGGAAAGAAAGGCGAAATCATCAATGTGTCCGACGGATATGCAAGAAACTTCCTTTTCCCGAAAGGTCTTGCCGCAGAGGCTAATGCTCAGGCAATGAACGAATATAACAACGCTCAGGCTTCCCGCGAGCATCACGAGCAGGTTTCAAAAGATAAGGCTAACGAGAATAAGAAACTTCTCGATGCCACAGAGATAGTTATAAAGGCAAAAGCAGGCGCGGGCGGAAGGCTTTTCGGCTCGGTTACCTCTAGGGAGATTGCCGCCGAAATAAAGAATAAACTCGGACTTGATATTGACAAGAAAAAGATTGTGCTTGACTCGGATATTAAGGCTTTTGGCAGTTTTACTATTCCTGTAAAACTTTACTCGGGCATCACTGCAAATCTTAAGGTTACTGTAACCGAATAGGAGCGGTTTAAATGGATAGTCAGAATTTTTTAAGCTCTGTTGAGCGGCACTTTCAGAAGGGCGAATACATTGCCATAAAACACAAGCGTTTTAAAATGGTTACCGCCCCTAAAGCAAAAAAACTTGAGGACGCTCACCTATACACATTTCTCTCAAACGGGCAGGATGTTGACAAGGAGCTTCTTTCTTCGCTCGCCGACTACGCAAAGAGCGTTACGTTTTTAGGCAAAGACTCTAAGGGGCAGAAAATATATGTGCTTTGTGTCTTTTCAAAGGACAGTTTCTCAGCCGATGAACTCGCCCTTTTTGACAAGGTTAAAAGGTTTGGAGAGGTTAGTCTTATCGCCGCGGGGCACACTGCAGGCGAGGACAGTGCCGTTTTCCCAAAAAGTGCACCGATTTTTGCTTCAAACGAACTTAAAACTATTTTGCAATATTCAAAATCTATTTTAAAATAAAGTCGTTTTATATAAACGGAGGAGAAAAAAATGCAATCTTTTACCGATAATTTTGAGCAACTCCCCTTTGATATGGAAGCCGAGCAATCGGTTTTGGGCGCTCTGCTACTCGACCCCA
>JAZQLL010000169.1:0-2376 GCA_045542675.1 Oscillospiraceae bacterium | reverse complement strand
GGGCGGGCGCCTCGACCGCCCGCAAGGTATGTGCAAAATAAATTATTTGTATTGCGCTCATGCCGCGCGGGCACCATATTTTTGTCCATAGCAACAAAAATATGGAAAAAAGTGCATTAAAGGGGGACCGACTGTCCCCCCATCGCATCGTCTTCTATTTATTACTAATCTCGTTTCGCTTACAATGCGAAACGAATCTGCAAAAACAAAGCTTCCCATCTCGATGCTCGTCCCCCTCTCGTAGGGGCGAACAGTGTTCGCCCGCCATCCTCGAATAAACTAAATCTAAACCGTAGGTCGCGGGGGTTTGAGGCGCGCTGCCAAAACATAATGGGGAGTATTTGCCAGCTAATTGACATTTTCACCCGAAAATAATATAATTCCTGTTAAGAGGGATCTAATGGTTATATGTGATATAGTAAAGTAAACTAAAAAATCAGAAGCTAAGCAAGCAAAATAAACTTTAGAGACGGATGTGTTTACTAAATGGAAAAAATCACCGTTGATGAATTTTCAAAAAGATCCATAAAGCGACATGGCATAGAACTTTATAATCGTGAAGATGCGATAAATCTAGTGTACTTGTGTCAACAAGAAAATATAAAAGTTTTAGGTATAGATGCGTTTATCTTATTTGGTGATGCTATTCAGCCAAGCATGGAAAACAGCATTGACCTATCCTATGAAGAAAACGGCTATGAGTTAGCAAAAAAGTTTTTGAATGATAGGGTTAATACTGAATTCGTTTACGAAATCGTTTACTAATGAGTATAATGTGGAGGTATAGTAATGAAGAAATTATTAGTAGTTATGTCAAGTGTATTGCTTGTTTTGGTTACGGTTATAGTATGCCAAGGGGTAGCTATATCAAGACTTAAAAAGGATTTTGTTGAGCCTGTTAATAAGTACAAGTGCATTGAGGTAATAGAAGATAACATTTATATAACAACCAATTCTGATAGTTTACAGGTGTTTTCGGATTACATGAAACAAGAAGGATTTGAGTATGTCCCTGAGGAACAACTCGGTGCTTTTCATCCCTTTGAAAAAGATGGTGTAATAACATATTACGGAAATAGACATTACAAAAACTATGTTTTATGGGTAAACGGCAACTACAAGGAATCGGTATAATCCGGTTACTCAATAATTAGGTACAATTATTTACTTCATAAAACAACAATCAAAAAAGGGTGGCGATGCCGCACTTTTATTTTGCTTTTTTGTCACAAAACAGGTGAAAATATGGCAGTTTTCCCATCTTAACGGGGAGTTTAATAAAAATTTTGAAAAAAATCAACAAATTTGAGAAAAAATTGAAAAAACTATGGAAATTTTCTAAAAGATTTGATATAATACTGAGTTGGTGAAAAATAAAAAGAAAAAGCGAGAATTCGCAATAAAAAACAGGAGGTAAAGTACCTTGAGTAAGAAGTATGTTTATTTATTCAAAGAGGGTAACGCTAGCATGCGTGAGCTCCTCGGCGGTAAGGGCGCAAACCTTGCCGAAATGACCGGTCTCGGTCTTCCCGTTCCCCAGGGCTTCACAATTTCAACTGAGGCTTGTACACAGTATTATGAGGACGGCAGAAAGATCAACGATGAGATCCAGGCTCAGATTATGGAGTACATCGACAAGATGGAAGAGATCACCGGAATGAAGTTCGGTGACACCGAGAATCCCCTTCTCGTTTCCGTTCGCTCGGGCGCAAGAGCTTCAATGCCCGGTATGATGGATACCATCTTAAACCTCGGTCTTAACGAGGAAGTTGTAGAGGTTATGGCTGCTAAATCGGGCAACGCTCGTTGGGCTTATGACTGCTACAGAAGATTTATCCAGATGTATTCTGACGTTGTTATGGAAGTTGGTAAGAAGTACTTTGAGCAGCTTATCGACGAGATGAAAGAGGCAAAGGGTGTAACTCAGGACATCGAGCTTACCGCTGAAGACCTTAAGACTCTCGCAGCTCAGTTCAAAGCAGAGTATAAAGCAAAGATCGGTAAGGATTTCCCCTCCGATCCTAAGGAGCAGCTCATGGGAGCTGTTGAGGCAGTATTCAGAAGCTGGGACAACCCCCGTGCTAACGTTTACCGCCGTGACAACGATATTCCTTATTCTTGGGGTACCGCTGTTAACGTTCAGATGATGGCTTTCGGTAACATGGGTGACGACTGTGGTACAGGCGTTGCATTTACCCGTGACCCCGCAACAGGTGAGCCCGGACTTATGGGTGAGTTCCTTGTAAACGCTCAGGGTGAGGACGTTGTTGCAGGTGTTAGAACTCCTATGCCCATCGCTCAGATGGCTGAGAAGTTCCCCGAGGCTTTTGCAGAGTTTAATAAGGTTTGCGAAATCTTAGAGAACCACTATAACGA
>JAZQLL010000168.1:0-8900 GCA_045542675.1 Oscillospiraceae bacterium | reverse complement strand
CATGCGATTGTCAAATATTTAACAATCGTATGTGTAAGAGAAGCCCCTCTCTTGTGGTGGGGCTGTTCTCTTTAGTTTAATATAGCAAAAAGCAACCGGCAAAATCAAGAGCGTAATTGTCAGAATATTATCCACTATTGAGAAAATTTTTGTGCAAATTGTTAAAAAATCATCAAACAAGGCGTTCTAACACTCTATCACAGGACTAAAAACTCCAGGTCAGTAAAAAAGTTGGGGGTAGGCGCCCTCTACCATTCGTTAATTTTCGAAAACCCCGACACTCTTGTCGGTGGCGCCAAACCCTCATCCCGCTCCCGTAGGAGCGGCCGTCCGCCAGCTTCGACATCCCGTTTCTCGCCTTCCCCTCGAGGGGAAGGTGGCCGAGCGCCGGCGAGGTCGGATGAGGTGTTTTCACTGCTTCTTTTCCACCTCATCAGTCACCTGCGGCGACAGCTTCTCCTCAAGGAGAAGCCTTTCCCGCACCCACTTTATTTTTCAAATCGTAATGTTAGTATTTTCGAATAAAGAGAGTTTGTACTGCACAGATTTACTTTTTGAGTTTTTTATGATACAATAAATTAAGGGTGGTGATATTATGCGATTCGTTTTTAACGGAACACTTGATAAGTTAAAAGAAACTATACATCTTAAAGCAAAAGAACATAATAAACATATTATTATTTACGATAGTGAACCGAACATTTTAGAAATCGGTTTTCAGCGTTTGGGACATAGCGGTGGAAGATTTTTTATTGCAAATGTCACAGAAGAATCTGGAAAAGTAACATTAGATGGCGAAATAAAAGCGGTGTTCCAAAATCAAAAGAAAAGCAAAGTCGGACTCATTTGGAACAAATTTACCAGCCTCCTTTTAGCATATATTTTTCTCGAAATCCTCTTGATAATTCCTTGGCTGTTCTTAAAAGATATTGTTAGTCTATGGATTCCACTGATTTTGCCTGTTATTTATTTAGTAATAGCTCACTTTTTAAATAAAAAATATGACAATAAATTAGACAAAGAGTTCGTGGATTTCATGTCTCTCTGCACTGCATATACATCAGATGAACAGTACTGGGATGACGTATACAAAAAATTATATTTAGCTTGCGGAAAACTACAAAGCATTTGCGATGACGATGAAGATATGTTACTTATCACTTATGAAGATGGTATGCGGATAGATGTTGGTTATATTGAAGCGGATAAAACATACCACATTACAGTCGTGAAAGATGACACTATGGAATCTTGGAACAATCCATTAGGAGTGTTCACAACTATAGACAAGTCCAAATTGGCATCAGAATTACAAAAAGCAATCTACATATTCCGAAATGTGTAACCACAAAAAAGAGGTAAATTTATGAAAATCAGAAACTTGTTAGCCGATATATCACGCCAATTTTTAATGGATAAGAAAGTATATCGTTATAGAACAAAGAAAGTTGCCGATATGACCGATGATGAAGTTATTTCGAACTGTCACTATTTCTATGAGGAAAATAATTTACGGAACGAATGGAATGCTTACAGAGAAAAAGTAGAATCCGAATATTATTACTGTTCTTATTTGCAAGAGTATATTGATGCAGGATTGTGTTATGATATGCAGATGATCGCAAACAAGTTAATTAAACCGTCCGCTTTGCCCGAAACAAAAATAGACAAAGAAAAGTGTACGGAACATTGTTTAAAATGCGAATATTCGTTGTAGTTAAAAAGCGAGGTGAGATTCCACCTCGCTTTTGCTATGTACAAATCCAAAAACAGTTTCTCTTAAAAATTTGAGGAAGAATTTACCACAAGAATGCAAATAAATACATTTGCAAATGGTTGACAAATTGCTGTAATTTGGTATAATATATATGGCACATTGTTAAATTTTAAACAATCAAAAGGAGTGTAATCTATTATGGCAACATCAAAAGTGGCTTATCTTGTAAAACCCAAAATTGTTGATGGCGTTGAGGGCGAGGCAATTGTTGAGCTTCGCGACATCGAAATCCCTACTCCCGGACCCGGCGAAATTCTTGTAAAGGTTGAGGGATGCGGCATCTGCGGTACTGATGTTCACGAATATCGCTACAATCCCTTCGGCTACAAAGAAATCGTTCTCGGACATGAGGGAACCGGTGAAGTTGTAGCAATCGGTGAGGGTGTTACAGTTGATACAAAGGGCGATCCTATTAAGGTTGGTGACAAGGTTGTTACCTCTGTTCTTCTTTGCGGTGAGTGCGACTACTGCCGCCGTTATCCCGAGCTCCCTAACCTCTGTGCAGGTCTCGGAGTTTACGGTCTTATTGAGGATGATGCTGAGCATCACAACAACGGTTGGTTTGCAGAGCATATCTTAGTTCGCAAGAACTCCTCTATCTTTGTTGTTAACGGCATGAGCGTTGACGAGAGAATGCTTATCGAGCCCGCCTGCGTTTGCGTTCACGCTTGGAACCGCGCTAATTCCACAAACCTCATCAACTTCGGTTCAACCGTTTTGGTACAGGGATGCGGACCTATCGGTCTTATGCAGATTGCAGTTTTAAAGGCTGCAGGCGTTGTTAACATCATCGCTGTTGACGGCGTTGACACCCGTCTTGCTCTTGCTAAAGAGATGGGCGCTACCTCTGTTATCAACTTCAGAGAGCTCAAAACCATTGAGGAGAGAGTTAAAAAGGTTCAGGAACTTACACACGGCTTCGGCGCTGACTTTGTATTCCAGTGCACAGGTGTTCCCCAGGCGGCTGCTGATGCTTACAAGTATGTTCGTCGCGGCGGCGGATACTGCGAGATGGGCTTCTTTGTAAATGCAGGCGAGTGCACAATGAACCCCCACTTCGACCTCTGCAACAAGGAGATTACACTTGTTGGTTCTTGGGTTTACAGCGCAAACGAGTACATCGAGACTCTCGGCTTTGTAAGAAAAGCAAAAGAGATGAATATTCCCATCGAGAAGCTCGTTACCGACCACTATCCCTTAGAGCAGTATGTTGACGCTATGGAGAAAAACATTTCTCTCACAGGCGTTAAGATTGCCATTGTAATGGAATAATCGACACGAAACCTATACATAAAAAGCGGAGTGAAATTTTCACTCCGCTTTTTTATTATTAGTTTAAGCTTTGATTATCTTCTTTATTAAAGGGATTTTTGAGAGGGCGAAACAAAAAAGGAAACTTGTGCATAGTGTTAATATGTAGGTAGCAACAACATACAAAATGGGGTGTGAAGTGTAGGCAAAATATTTTTTGATTAAATCCAGAATCAATATATGCACAAGGTAAACGCCAAGTGTAAGTTTCGATGCATTTGCAAGATGCCTGCCGACCTTTTCGGTTACCGAAACTTTCAGGCGGGTTAATGCGAGGAAAACGCTCGCAGAGTAGACAAAAACAAGCGCGCCGAGATTTGAATATGCATTTAGATAATCGCCTGTATACTGCACATAAATAATCATCAGCACAAGCGAAACGGCGCCGAGAGCATAGGCAGAAACTCTGATCCATTTACTGTTTATTCCGACATTTGCGATATACCAGCCGAGCAAGAAATACGCCAGATATCCGCCGAAAAATCCAACCGAGAACTTAGACAAAAACTCGGATACGATCCCTAATTTCAGTCCCAGGTTACAAAGCATATTGATTATGGGGAGTGCAAACTGTAAAACAAGCGAAACCAGAATAAAAAAGAGTACCATTTTTCTGTTTTGCTTTGACACAATTTTTTTAAGGAAGGGGACGGCTATGTATAGCCCGATTATCATATACAGGTACCACATATGATAATGCCCCAAAACCGCCGACCTTATAAGAGTTTTGATTTCAAACGGTGTCCCATGTATTAACGGAGTAGCAACGGCATAAATTATCGACCAGGCAATAGTTATGATAGCAAGTGTTTTAATGTTTTTACTGATCATGCCCTTTATGGTAACTTCTCTGCTCTCATCTAAAAACAAGGCGCCCGAAATCATTAAGAAAAGTGGTACACCGAGCCTTGAGAGGCTATCGAGCAGATTGCCCACTAAAAATTCCGCGCTATTCCTATTACAGAGCGACACAAAATCCGCGCTACAGTGCACCATAACCACCGCAAAAACAGCGAGGATGCGAGCTATATCAAGCGAAGAGTTTCTCTCCTTTATGCCATTCACACTTTTCACCTCTTTCGACCTTTTAAGTATATCACGGTTATTTATATTTTTCAAGGTGTAGGGCTACACAACGCATACGCCCTCTAAAGAACAAAGGCGCAGTGATAACCACTGCGCCTTTATTTTCGCATTATCGACTGAAAAGAGGTCAGGAAGGGTTTTGTCCTCTTTACGTATCTAAATCTGTTTGGTTACTTTTTCTTTTTAACAAAAGTAACAACTACTACTGCCGCACCGGCAAGAGCTACAAGTGCCACAACCACCCAAATCCACGCACCATTATTGCCGTCTTTTTCCTGCGGCTCATTATTATTGGTGTTGTCCTGGGGTGTTGAATTGTCGGTTTCTGTATCGGTTGCTATGGAGCTCTGTGTTTCATTTGTATCAGGCTCCGAAGCGGTGGGCTTGTTTTGCGTTGAAGCGTTTGAGTCGGGCTTGCTTGAAGTGGGCTCACTGGGTGTTGAGGTATCTGCCTTGGGGATAGTGTAAGCGCAGATATCACACTTACTATCCTTATTTTGATCCTTGTGTGCCTCTTTGGCTACTGTGATGGTGCCACAGGCGGCATCGGTACAGATCTTCCAGTGATTATCCTTGTCGGTTTTCCAGCTCGAGTCGGTGTGCTTATGCTCTTTGCTGAGGGCGGTAAACTTAGCCGAAATGTTGATACTGCCGTCGTCAAAAGTTTCAACAGCTGCGGTTTTGCCGTTGAGTTTTGCAGTAAGCGACTTAGCAAATTTGTATCCATCCTTGGGAGTTAGAGCAAGCTTCACGGTATATTCGGTTCCGCCCTTAAAGGTTTCAGTAGTTCCGGGGCTTATGTAAGATGATGCTGATTTATACCAGGCAATACCATTTTTGTAAATTCTTGTAGAACTGCCGTTTATGCCGTTGTCGGTGTAATATTCTTCGCCGTCAATTTTTGTATAATTGGGCTTTTCGCCATCCTTGGGTGCAGTTACGTAAATAGAAACAGAGGAAACCTCTTTTTTGCCGTCCCCTGGAACGATGCCGCCCAACGTCACGACTAAGCTGGTGCTCTTGTTGTTGCCCTCTACGAGGCCGAGGGAAACTTCAGCGGCTTTTCCGTTGATGGTGGCCTTGGTGTTGTTTAAATGGAAATAATAGCCGTCCTTGGCTTCAAGAATATATGTCACGGCATAGGTGCAGTCTGCCTTAAAGGCATTGCTGATGTTCAGATTATTGCCAGATTTTTCGTTATTCCAGACCACGCCATTGTGTTGGTTTGAAATGGGTTGGCCGTAGTTTCGGCTGTAGTACTGTGCAGTGTCGACTTTGGCAAAGGTAGGAGTTTTGCCGATTACGGGGTTTACCACTGTCAAATCAATATTTTTTATCAAGGTGCGCTGTTCCTTATTAGCATTAGAGCACTGATATGCCTTATAGAAGGATACCTTGGTATTATTATCGGTCGGCTGTGCACCGTTAAGTTTAGCTTCCTCTTTGTTGATATAACCGATAACCGTGCTGCTGAATTCGCTGTTATTGATTGCCTCCTTATATATGTAGACTACGTACCAATATCCCTCTTTGAAGGTATCATTGGCAGTCATATCTTTTTTCCATTCCCAGCCCTCATCATATTCAACCCATTCTACGCGCGTGATCTTCTCACTATTTGTATAGTTGGGTTCTTCTGCTGTAAAATCGGGCTTCTCGCCGGGTACGGGCAAAGCAATACCAACAGCGTAGGTCCTTACGACAGTGCTGGCCGATGCAGTCATCGGCAGGACGCAAACAAGCATGAGCGCAATCATTATTATTGCGGTACATTTTTTTAGCATTTATCTCTCTCCTTATCCTCCTTCGTTGCGGCTTGACCGTTCCGAAGGGGTATGATATAATAAAAGAACAGAGAATAATCCATTCTTTCTATCTTATTATAATTGTTTTTATTTATTCTGTCCCCATACTAAAAGTGTGGGAAAAGGTGTTTTTTCAAAAAATTTCAGGAATTTTTGAGTCAGACTGTATTTTTTTAAAAATTACGGTCGGGGGAGAGAAAAATGAAAAGGCTGTTTGTAAGTACACCTGTCTTGCTGTTTTTAATATTGAGTTTATCGGGCTGTAATGCTGTCGGGGCGAAAAGCGCAAGTCTGACCATTATCTACGGAGTTGCTGCCGCGCTGTCTTTATTGCTTTTGATTGGCTGTTGCCGATTGGTGAGCAAGAACAAGATGTGGGTTGTTCTGTTGTTTTCGTCGGTGCTTATGGTAAATATTGGTTATACCTTCTTGGCAATGTCCACTTGCTTAGAGATGGCTCTTTGGGCAAACCGCCTTTCCTATCTCGGCTCGGTATTTTTACCGTTTGCGATGCTGATGATTATAATGAATGTAACCGGCACCACGCACAAAAAGTGGCTACCTTGGGCACTTCTTACTCTTTCTATAGCAGTTTTTCTCGTTGCGGCAAGCGGCGGTATACTCAGTATATATTACAAAGAGGTTTACTTTACTGTTGTAAACGGCGCCGCTACACTGACAAAGGTTTACGGACCGCTTCACCCCCTGTATCTTTTTTATCTGCTGGGCTATTTTGCCGCTATGGTTGCGGTTATTGTCAGAGCACAGATTAAAAAAACTATAAGCAGCACCACTCACGCGATTATACTTGTAGCTGCGGTATTTGTAAATATCGGCGTCTGGCTTATTGAACAACTTTCGAGTATTGATTTTGAGTTTCTTTCAGTTTCGTATATTATTAGCGAACTGTTCTTGCTCGGCATCCATCTTGTTACAAACGAAAACCAGCGTCTTAGGGAAATGGTAAGACAGATAGAATCTGCAAAAAGTTACCAGGATGCCGAAACTGTTAGTGACGCAGAAAACCACATTTTCTCTGAGGCGGTTTCTATCTCTCCCGAGAGCATTGAGGCATTTATGTCGGGACTTTCTCAGCTTACACCTACCGAAAAATCCATTTATGATGCCTATATATCAAGACTTACCACAAGCGAAATTATGGCGCGATTTAATATTAAGGAAAACACGCTCAAATACCACAGCCGAAACATTTACGGAAAGCTCGGCGTTTGCTCAAGAAAAGAACTTCTGCAAATACATAAAAAGATCAAATCTATCAACGCTGCGTTAAGCACGACTAATTCTAAGTCCTAGTTTAAACAAAAGAAGCGGAGTGAAAATTTCACTCCGCTTTTTTATGTGTAGGTCCCTTACTTTTTCCAAGGGCGGAGTGGTTGACTTTTTTGTTTTAAAGCGGTATGATATTATAGGTATGATATCTAATTAATTATATATATTTTTGCAAGGAGTACATATTATGGTATATCGTTTTTTCAAGCGATTTTTTGATATCCTTTTGTCACTTTTGGCACTCCCCTTTGTTTTGCTTGTTATCGCAATTTTTGCCCCTATAATTTTCTTCACCGACAAAGGTCCCGTTTTCTACAACGCCGAAAGGCTCGGCAAAGGCGGCAAGACCTTTAAAATATTTAAACTGCGCTCAATGAGGGTTAACGCTCCCGACATTAAAAATGCCGACGGCTCTACATATAACAGTGAAAACGACCCGAGGGTTACGCCCGTAGGCCGTTTTATGAGAAAAACAAGTATCGATGAATTCCCACAGTTTTTGAATGTGCTCAAGGGTGATATGAGTTTAATCGGCCCCCGGGCATTTCTTACCACCAACTATATGGGTTACGATGCGCTTGACGATAACCGCAAAAAGCGCCTTGAGGTGCGTCCCGGAATTACCGGGTACAGTCAGGCATATTTCAGAAACGCGGCTACCACCGACCAGAAAATCGCAAACGATGTTTACTATGTTGAAAACATGTCATTTGCGCTTGATATAAAGATAATTTTCAAAACTATTGTTTCGGTTATAAAGCGTGAAAATATCTATGTTACACCCGAGGTTATGGCGGCTAACACCGAGAGCGAGAAAGAGACCGCAAACGTTTAAAACTGTAATTAGAAAGGAAGGCTTATATGAAGGATATTAAGGGGAAGCGTCTGCTAATTTTAGGCGGCACCTCGGCATCATATGACCTTGTTATAAATGCAAAAGAAATGGGGCTTTACACCATTGTTACCGACAACTCCGAAGGCGGAGTTGCAAAAGAGGTGGCAGACGAAGTGGCCCATGTCAGTACCGCCGACATTGAAGGTTTATGCGCTCTTGTTAAAGAGAGAAAAATTGACGGCGTTTTTTGTGGACCCAGTGAGTTTAATTTAAGAAATGTTATCGCCGTTTGTGAAAAGGCATCTCTTCCCTGCTACACCACAAGCGAGGTTTGGGACAGGTGCGCCAACAAGGACGTTTTTAAGGATTATTGCAGAAAATTTAATGTCGATTGCACACCCGAATATGACATTGACTTAAGCACTTCCATAGAAGAACTTGAGAAAATCAGTTATCCCATCATAATAAAACCCGTTGACGGAAGCTCCTCGGCAGGTATCAGCGTTTGCAAGAACGCGGGCGAAGTTAAAGGCGCGCTCGAAAAGGCTTACGCCGCATCAAAATCCAAGAAAATTATTGCCGAGAAATACATCGAAAACGGGGGCGAGTTGTTCTCGGTTCGTTATATGTTAAATGATGGTAAGGCTTATCCATATTTTGTGATGGACACCTATGTTGCTGACCCCATAGAGCGCAAAAGTCTGATAAGTCACTATACCCACGCGCCCTCTAAGTATTACAACTATTATATGGAAAGCATGGACGCCGACGTACGCCGTATGCTTAAGGGTATGGG
>JAZQLL010000167.1:0-1618 GCA_045542675.1 Oscillospiraceae bacterium | reverse complement strand
GATAGGCTTTCGTACTTTTCCATAAATTACCTCCGTAGAGAAATTTGAGTGCGGGATAATTTATGATTTATTAAATCAATATCCCGAGTGATTTTGCTCGTTTTTAGCAATCTTTACAACGCGGCTTGTGCCGAGTCTGTCAGCGCCAAGGTTTATGAAATCCTCGGCATCAGAAAGCGAGGAAATTCCGCCTGCCGCTTTAATCTTTACATTCTCGCCGATATGTTTCGCGAAAAGTGAGACGTCCTCGCGGGTGGCACCGCCTGTCGAGAAACCTGTTGAGGTCTTAATATAATCTGCGCCCGAAGCGGTTACAATCTCGCACATCTTAATTTTTTCCTCATCTGTAAGAAGGCAGGTTTCAATAATAACCTTTAAAATTTTATCGCCGCAAGCCTCTTTAAGTGCGCGAAGCTCATTTAAAATCTCATCGTATCTTTGCGATTTTAAGAAGCCGATGTTAATTACTGTGTCAATCTCGTCGGCACCGTTTTGGAGCGCATCCTTACACTCGAAAACCTTTGTGGCGGCAGTACTGTAGCCATTGGGGAAACCGATAACTGTACAAATCTGAAGCTTGTCCCCGACATATTCTTTAGCCTGCTTTACATAGGCGGCAGGAATACAAACCGAGGCGGTACCGAATTTTATACCGTCATCACAAATTGCACGAATATCATCCCAGGTTGCGCTCTGGGTTAAAAGTGTGTGGTCGCATTTTGATAAGATTTTCTGAAGTTCCATTGTCTTTTCCCCTTTCACTATTTCTGTTCACGAATTTTCTTTTGCCAACACCTATGGCACATTGCTATATAACTGTCGTTGCCGCCGAGCATCACCTGCGCGCCCTCGGTCACAACATTTTGATTTTCGTCTATTCGGGCATTAACTATTGCCTTTTCACCGCAAGAGCAGATAGTCTTTATCTCGGTTATTGAGTCGGCAAGTTCGAAAAGGCGGCGACTGCCCGAGAAAAGTTTACACATAAAGTCGGCTCTGAGTCCAAAACACATAACGGGAATGTCAAAATCATCAACGATTTTTCTCAGGTCATCAACATTTTTTTCGGTAAAGAACTGACATTCGTCGGCGATAATCACATCAATGTCCGAATGGCTTTGCTTGTACATTTCATAAATATCCTGGTCGGCTGAAATAGCATCGCATTTTGCCTCAAGCCCGATTCGAGAGCGCAAAACATCCTCACCGTCACGATTATCAAGCGAGGGTTTAATGAGCCACACCTTCATATCGCGTTCCTCATAATTAAATTTGGTTATAAGAGCCTGCGCGGTTTTGGAAGAGCCCATTGCTCCGTATTTAAAATACAATTTCGCCATTTAAGACTACCCTCTCAATTTTATTGTTACATTATATTGTAACATATATTAAACAAAAAAGAAACTCTATTTTACAAAAAAATTACCCGAAAAGAAAATTTCTTTTCGGGTAATGATTTTTATTTTCTAAGTCCCTTTGGGTAATGATTTTTTGCCCTGCCACCGACTACCTTTGCGCCGCCAACCGATGCACCATCTATAAGCACCGCCGCAAAGCCGTTTGCATTGTTTACTTCAATCTCCTCGCCATGAAGATATTTTGCAGTCCTTTCGTCCGA
>JAZQLL010000166.1:0-2801 GCA_045542675.1 Oscillospiraceae bacterium | reverse complement strand
CACTCCCATAAGCTTGGCATTTGCCTGAGCAAACAAGCAGGCAATACCGCCGATGAGCATTAAAACACCTAAAATGAGTAAAAGCGCACCGGTAAGTTTCATAGCTTTTCTCCTTATGTCTTATTTTTTCGCGTTTTCTTTCATTCTCTGGGAATTACTTAAGGTCTTTTTACGAAGTCTGAGATTTTCGGGAGTTACCTCCAAAAGCTCATCCTCACTTAAAAACTCAATACACTGCTCTAAGCTCATTCTGCGGGGCGGGATAAGGCGGAGCGCATCGTCCGAGCCTGAGGCACGGGTATTTGTAATGTGCTTTTTCTTGCAGACATTAACAGCAATATCATCGCCTTTTGGGTTCTGACCGACTATCATTCCCTCGTAGACCTCTACACCTGCGCCGATAAAGAGCTGTCCCCTCTCCTGCGCATTGAAAAGACCGTAGGTAACAGCGGTTCCGCCCTCGAAAGCGATAAGCGAGCCGTAACTTCTCCTCTGTATTTCGCCTTTAAATTCTTCGTACCCTGCAAACTGGGTGTTCATAATTCCCTCGCCCTTTGTGTCGGTTAAAAACTCGTTACGATAACCGAAAAGGCCTCTTACAGGAATGGAAAATTCAAGTCTTGTTCTCGAGCCTTGCGGGTGCATATTAAGAAGCACACCCTTACGGCTGCTGAGTTTTTCTATAATAGTTCCGACATATTCCTCGGGAGTGTCTATAAGCACGCTCTCGATGGGCTCACATTTAACCCCGTCAATCTCCTTAAAGAGAACCTGCGGCGGAGTTACCGCGAATTCATAACCCTCGCGGCGCATGGTTTCAATAAGAATCGAAAGATGCATCTCCCCTCTGCCCATAACCTTAAAGGCATCGGTTGTTTCGGTTCGCTCAACGCGCATCGAAACATCTTTTAAAAGTTCTTTAAACAGTCTATCTGCGATCTGACGGCTTGTTACAAACTTGCCTTCGCGACCTGCAAGTGGACTATCGTTTACGCAGAATAGCATCTCAACGGTAGGCTCACTGATTTTAACGAAGGGAAGCGGAGTGGGGTCATCGGGGGAGCAAACTGTATCTCCGATTGAAATATTTTCAATACCCGAGAAACAGATAATCTCGCCCATCTCAGCCTCTTTAACAGCGGTACGATTAAGTCCCTCAATTACATAGAGGTTGTTCATTTTAGCCTTGTACGAGGTGTTCTCGTTCTGCGCATTACAAACGATTACCTCTTGTCCCTCGCGCACTTTTCCGCGCTCAACTCTGGCAACACCGATTCTGCCGACATAATCGTTATAGTCAATAGCCGAAACGAGCGCCTGAGCGGGAGCATCAATTTCTCCCTCGGGGCAATCTATATGCGAAATGATGGTTTCGAAAAGGGGAATTAGGTCTTTGCCCGCATCGTCGGGCACAAGCGATGCCGTTCCTGCTCTGCCCGAGCAGAAAAGAACGGGACTCTCGAGTTGCTCCTCGGTTGCATCGAGGTCTAAAAGAAGTTCAAGCACTTCGTCTACTACCTCAAGAGGACGAGCGTCAGGCTTGTCCACTTTATTTACGACAACGATGACTTTGTGTTCAAGTTCGAGCGCCTTCTGCAAAACGAATCTTGTCTGCGGCATGGGACCCTCAAAGGCATCGACCAAGAGAAGAACGCCGTCCACCATTTTTAAAATTCTCTCAACCTCGCCCGAAAAGTCGGCGTGGCCGGGGGTGTCGACGATATTTATCTTAGTTCCGTTATACATTACCGAGGTGTTTTTGGCGAGAATGGTAATTCCGCGCTCGCGCTCGAGGGCGTTACTATCCATTACTCTATCCTCAACCTGCTGATTTTCTCTGAACACGCCACCTTGCTTGAGCATCTCGTCAACGAGGGTTGTTTTACCATGGTCAACGTGCGCTATGATGGCGACATTTCTTAACTTTTCTTGCTTCAAAAATGACATCTCCTAAGTGGTGCAAAATTACATTTCTAAAAAATTACTCTTTATTATATCACAGTAGTTATTTACATTGCAATATCTTTTAAAATTTTTTACCCTTTAGCCGCAAGCCAGGTTTTTCCGCAGTTTACATCGGCAGTAAGTTCTACCGAAAGCGCCGCCGCACTCTGCATTTCCTCACGTACGAGGTCCGCAACCTTTTGCGACAGAGCCTCGGGACATTCAACGATAAGTTCATCGTGCACCTGCAGGATAAGTTTGGCCGCAATGCACTCTTTTTTAAGGCGGCTATACACCTTATTCATTGCAATTTTGATAATATCTGCGGCGGCGGACTGAATGGGGGTGTTCATGGCGACCCTCTCGCCCAGCGCGTGCAGTACCTTATTTGAGTTTTTAAGTTCGGGAATGGCGCGGCGGCGGCCGTAGAAATTTTCTACATATCCATTTTCCTCGCCGAATTTTACCGTGTTTTTCATATACTCGGCAACGCCGCTAAACTCCGAAAGATAACTATCAATAAGCCTTTGTGCCTCTTTTATCGACACCTTAATGTCGCCCGAGAGCGAAAATGCACCTATTCCGTAAACTATGCCGAAGTTTACCGCCTTAGCGCTCTGGCGCACCTCGGGGGTTATCATTTCTATCGGCAGTTTATGAATTCTCGCGGCGGTTGCACTATGAATATCTGCGCCGCTATTAAACGCCTCAATCATCGCTTTATCGTTTGCCACATGAGCAAGTACACGAAGTTCAATTTGGCTATAGTCGGCATCCACAAGGGTTTTGCCCTCTCCCGCTATGAAAAATTCGCGGAGTCGACTGCCCAGCGCAGTTCTAACGGGGATATTCTGCAG
>JAZQLL010000165.1:0-7993 GCA_045542675.1 Oscillospiraceae bacterium | reverse complement strand
AGTTTTATGATGGTTTTGAAATTTAAAATCTGCTCGGCAATCTGATACCCCGAATAGAAGCAAATCACCTCATTCATAGAGGTGGCGGAAGAGGAAAAGGCTATCTCGTCCTCAAAAATCTCGGCGGGAACCTGTCCATTTTTTGAAAGCGAGTTTATATCGATGCTTTCCGTTTTGAGAGTACTCTCGCCCTTGCAAATGCTATACTTTACATCGAGGGTTTTTAAAATGCCCGAGGTGAGCGATGCAGGATAACGCAGGTTTACAAGGTAGGGTTTGTTTCCGCTTTTGAGTATCGCCCAAAATGCCACTATCCACTCGGGACAGTTGTCCATTTCAAGCGCAACAAAACTATGCGTCGCTCCGATTTTCTCATAAAGAGCTGCAGCGGCACACTCGATTTGTTTTTTTATCTGACCGTAGGTCTGTTTCTTTATCCTGAATCCGTCATTACTCTCACAGAGCACATTTTCCTCAAGGGAAAACATGAGCTCATAGATATCGCAAAGACGCTTCTGGCTTTTCACAAGACCGTCACGATTTCTTTTAATTACTTTTCTGATATTTGCGTTCATTTAGACCTCTATATTCCGCAAAAACCGTTTTCCAAAAACGGAAAGCGGTTTTGCGGCTTAGAACTTAATATTGGAACTTAATAATAGTAGGGATCGTATGCGCCGGCTCCTATAATTCCAAAGAAGAGCATTACGCCTGTTACAATAATTGCGGCTATTCCTATGCGTTTGCCGACCTGACTCATTGTCGAGGTATCACCATTGGCAATATTGTTATTAGACATTACAAGACCGACTATTGAAAGCGGAGCGCTGAATATCGAGAACACAAGCGAGAAGATAAACGCTCCCACTCCAATCTCTTCCGCGGCAACAAGAAACATAAGAGTACACCATATGCCTATTACCGCAAATACAAGTCCAGCAATTGAAAGCGCCATACCCACTATTTTTTTAGCGAGATGAACGGGTTTTTTCTCCTCGTGAGGCACGTAAAGCGGCGCTTGATACGTAGGAGCCTGATATACGGGCGCCTGATATACAGGCGGCTGATATGTAGGCTGAGTGGGAGCTTCGGGTGCAGGCGCGCTCTCAACCACAGGTGCATTCTCAACTGCAGGTGTAGGCTCTGCTACGGGGACACTCTCAACTACAGGTATAGGCTCTGCTACGGGGACACTCTCAACCGCAGGAACGGGCTCAACTGCAGGAGCGGGCTCAACTGCGGGAGCGGGCTCTACATAAATCATTTTGCTTCCGCAAGCGGAGCAAAAGTTTGAGGGATTTTCGGTTGTTTTATTACAGTTAGGGCAGGTATACATAGGTGTATCCTCCTTTTTATAAATTCACAAGTATATTATATAATAATATATATAAGTTTTCAAGTACATTTTGCTTGAGCAAATAAGGTTTTAGGTTGACAACTTTGAGGTTTGGTGTTACTATGAGGGCGAGCAAAACATTGGCTTAAAAATGAGGTGTTTTTATGTATCGGGTGTCGAAAAAAATCCAAAGCAAACTTGATAAAATCATCGCCGACGAAAAGGTTTTAAAGGCGCTTAAATTTATGGAAGATGACCACCAGAATATTCTTGATAAGCAGATTGAACTTACTCTTATTCCTGCTCCCACAGGTAAGGAAGAGAAAAAGGCTCAGAGAATGCTTGAGATGTTCCGCGAGGAAGGGCTCACTGACTGCTACATTGATGACATCGGCAACTGCATCGGCACCAGAAAAGGCAGCGGCGGCGGCAAAAAGTTAGTCATTGAAGCGCACATGGATACAGTTTTTCCCTTGGACACCAGACTTGAAATAAAGCACGAGGACGGATACATAAAATGCCCCGGAATTATAGATAACAGCCGCGGTTGTGCGGTTCTTCTCTCGGTTGTGCGCGCCATGAACGCCGCAGGTATAGAGACTGCGGGCGATATTCAGTTTGTCGGCACAGTCCGCGAGGAAGGTTGGGGTGGATTTGGCGGTATGCGCCATTACATAGAGACCCACCCTGAAACCGAGGTCGCAATTTCGGTTGACGGGCCTTCTATCACTACCGTTACCTATATGGAAACCGGTGTTTACACCTACGAATTTGTATTTCACGGCAAGGGCGGTCACGCCCGCGACGGATTTGGCAATATTGCCCACTGTCTGCACGCGGCAGGCAGAGCGATTGCCAAAATCGGTGACATAGAGGTTCCTTCCGACCCCTTCACAACATACGCCGTAACAAACTGTCACGCAGGCAGTTACGATGCTGTACACGGCATTCCCGAAGAGACTAAAATTGTTATCAACTTCCGTTCCGACAAGCAAAAAGAACTTGACGAACTTAAAGACAAGATTTTTGCCGCTATCGACGAGGCGGTAAGCGAAGAAAATGCCCGTTGGCCCGGTGCCACAAACGAGGTCACCTACACCGCAAACTGCTTTGTGGATGCTAAGGCAATAGGTCAAGATCCTCACTCCGAAATGGTTGAGGCAACTGTTGCAACTGCGCGCTATCTCGGCGCAGAGCCGGTTTTAGCGAACGGCGGTTGCACCAATCTCTGCCGCGCACTTGAGGCAGGGCTTCCCTCAATATGCCTCGGAATCGGCACCGATTACCCCAACCGTTGCCATGATTTAGCCGAGTGCTTCAGGCCCGACGGCACCTTCACAGGTCCCCAGCAAACCTTCTTGATGGCACTTCTCACCGCAGGTTGCGACCTTGCCCCTAGCATAATTGAATAAAACTGTATCCCCCGTGATGAAATTAGCGGGGGATTTTTATTTTTTTGTTGTGAATTTTTGTGTATGGTATTATAATAAGTTCAGAACATTTAAGGAGTACGGCGATGAAACTATTAATAAGTGCACTATCGAAATTTATTATAGGACTCGCGCTTGTCAGCGCACTGATATTTTTGCCTGCAGGAACCTTTTATTACCCAAATGGCTGGCTGTTTTTAGGGCTCTTGTTTGTGCCGATGCTCATTCTCGGGGTTGTGCTCTTTATAAAATCGCCCGACCTTTTAAAAAAGCGCCTTAACTCCAAAGAAGGCGAGGCCACCCAAAAGGGTGTTGTAGCCGCCTCGGCGGTTATGTTTCTCGGCGGATTTATCGTTGCGGGGCTCGATTTTCGCTTTGGTTGGTCGAGTGTTCCCACCTGGGCGGTAATTTGCGCGGCAGCGATTTTACTTGTTTCCTACGCGCTTTATTCCGAAGTTATGCGCGAACACGCCTATCTCTCGCGAACTGTCGAGGTTCAAGAGGGACAAAGGCTCATTGACACGGGGCTATATTCGGTTGTGCGGCATCCTATGTACGCTGTAACGTTATGGCTCTTTCTTTCCATCCCCGTTGTGCTCGGCTCGTGGTGGGCACTTTTGTGCTTTTGCCCATACCTTGCCGTTATCGCCCTGAGAATCGTAAACGAGGAAAAGGTACTCACACAAGGTCTCCCCGGATACAGCGACTACAAGAAAAAGGTTAAATACCGCCTTGTTCCTTATATCTGGTAAAACAAAAAGAGAGGTACATAAAAATGCGTAATTTCGGTCTTTCTATGTTATGGTTTTGGGTGTGTTACATACTCGTTACCTGCGTTGGTATAGTACACACAATATTTAACATTTATATTCTGAAAATGAGCCCAATGGACGAAAACTCCATGGGCGAGGGCTACGAAAAAACAAAGCCCTGGCACCCGCTTTACAACATCATTCTGTTTTCTATCTTTGGTTATCTTTATATAAACTCGCTCTCTAATCCAACGATTAACCAAGCGCTCTTTACAGGACTGGTCTGGGCAGGAATCTGCATTGTTTTTGATGTTTTCGGCTGGGTACTCATAAAACACCCGTGGAGTCTTTCATTTAAGGAATTTTATGTAGATTATCAGCCGTGGATAACACTCATTTATGTATCAATATTTTTAGGGCCGCTTGTCGGATATTTTGTTACACTTATATAAACGAGGTACATATATGGCGAGAGGAATTAAAATTCTGACACTTTTAAGCGGCGGAGCGTTTTTACTCTGCCTTATTTTACGTTACTTTTTACCCGTTCCCGCTTTGCTCTCGCTCTGTATCACATTCGGGGTGTTCACCTATCATTTTGCGATGCGCCTTGCGGTCGGGTATATTATAAACAGCATTTTTCACAACAATGTTTCGTACTCATCGTGGTGGTTTAAAGAGCGTAAATTCGAAAAAAGGCTTTACAAATTTCTGCGGGTTAAGTCTTGGAAAGAGCATATCCCGACTTACTCTCCGAGCACCTTTTCCCTCTCTGAGCACTCATTTGAGTTTCTTGCGGGGGCAACCTGCCAGGCGGAAGTGGTCCACGAGGTTATAATGGTTCTGAGTTTCCTGCCGATACTGCTTTGCATACCCTTCGGCGATGGGTGGCTATTTATTTTAACCTCTGTTTTGGCCGCACTTTTTGACGGCGTTTTCGTTGTTTTGCAAAGGTACAACCGCCCGCGGCTTGTAAAACTCATTTCAAAAGCAGATAGATAATATAAAAAGACCCGCCGAGGCTTTTAGTCTCGGCGGGTTTCTCTTTATTTATTAAACGACACAGGCTCAGTTTCACTGGTAGCAAAGGCATTAGGTCCGGGATCGGACATTGAAAAGTACATTTTCGCCGCCTGAGTTGTGCCAAAATCGCGGTTTGAGCCCGAGTTTTGCACCTTATTAAAGGCATCGCGGAACATTTGATTGTGCGCTTCCTCGCGGTTTAAGAGGAAGTCAATAGTTTCTCGCACCTTTTTATCTTCAATCTGGCGGTAAAGGTATTCATAAACCACCTTTGCACGCTGCTCGGATGCAATGTTGCTCAAAAGGTCAGCGCATAAGTCACCTGTAACCGTTACATAATCTGCAGTCCAAGAATATCCCGAAGCGTTCATAAGTCCGGGATTCAGCCCCAAAATTACGTGCGACTGAATCTCGCCTGCCTCAACCTTGTCAGCATCAACGTCGTGCCCGTTTAAAAGATTTATTGTCTGCGCCACCATCTCCATGTGTCCGAGTTCCTCGGCGGCGATGTCAAGAAACAGGTCCTTTATTTCGGGGTCCTTAATTCTGAAACTCTGCGACATATATTGCATCGCCGCCTTAAGTTCGCCGTTTCCGCCGCCAAGCTGTTCCTGTAAAAGTGCCGCATACTGCGGATTTGGCTTCTCAATTGCAACGGGGTGAAAAAGCATTTTTTCGTGTTTAAACATACATTTACCTCCTTGTATTTTCTATCCATTACTCTGCCCAAAATATTGCGCGATATGCGAATATATCAAAATTTGGATTGCAGTAAGTTGTCAGAAGTGTTATACTATATAAAGAGGTGCAAATACTATGAAAAAACTTGGGGGACTCATTATAATGCTTTTAATACCGCTTTCGTTTTTTGGATTAACCGCTTGCAAAGGTGGTGGTAAAATGCCCACCTATGAACAGATTTCGGCAACACAAGCCAAAGAAATTATGGAAACTCAGAAAGATTATATTATCATAGACGCGCGTACCGAGAAAGAGTTCAATGAGGGACACATCGAGGGCGCAGTTTTGATTCCCGAATATGAAATTGCTCAAAGAGCAGAAAAGGAGCTGCCCGACAAAGAGGCCCTGATTTTAGTTTACTGCCGAAGCGGCAGGCGAAGCAAGATTGCTTCCGCAGAACTCGCAAAGCTCGGCTACACCAATGTGTACGAATTTGGTGGAATCATTGACTGGCCGTATGAAATCGTAAAATAAGGAGAACGAGAATGAACAGCTATGAACTAGAAATAAAACAGCGATGGGGCGAAACAGAAGCCTATAAAGAACATACAGAAAAGACCTCGAACTATACAAAAGAAAAATGGCAAGAGGTAAATGAAGGACTTTACGGTGTTCTCGGCAATTTTGCCGAGTGTATGAAAAGTGGACACGCCGCAGACTCCCCCGAGGCTCAGACTCTTGTAAAAGAACTTCAAAACTATATCACCGAAAATTACTACACCTGCACAAATGAGATCCTTGCAGGGCTCGGTCAAATGTATGTCGAAGATGAACGTTTTAGGGAAAACATAGATAAGCGCGCCCTAGGCACCGCCGAGTTCATTTCCGCGGCGATAAAATCTTACTGTGCCAACAAATAGCACACAAAATTATCCTTCTACATAAAAATCCCCCCTGGAAAATCCAGAGGGGATTTTTTGGTCGAAGTGCACAGACTCTCCTCTCCGGCTATCGAGCAGTCCACCGGACTGTTCTCCCAAACTCTTTGTTCGCTTCGCTCTCAGAGTTTGGAGGTCGTTTCTCGTCTCGTCTAAATCCAGTCAAAAAAATAAAAGGAGCCGACCCTTCGGTCAGCCCCGTTTGTTGTAAATTATAACACAATTTTTGATACGGGTTGCAAGCGGTTGCAAAGCTGCATTTTTGATTTTGGGTTGCATTTCAATGCAACCTTTTTGCTTTATGCAACCCACAGCTTTAGGGACCCATAAATGAAATCAAATTGTACCCCTTTTCCTTGCCGACTTTCAGCATATATTCCATCCTGTAAAGGAATCGTTGATAAAAATCAATAACGAGATCCACTTCGGTATTATCCTCTGTAGGTCTGTTTGTATTGTATGCTGCGACCTCTTCTGCGTTGAGGTCTTTTGCATAAAGCAGTTGGTAAGTGGCGGTGCCTCGCTTGATTTTCAGTTTTTTGATATATTCTGTCTCTTTCCCGGAAGCCAAAGCATCGACAGTATCCGCGATGTCCTTGAGAACACTTTCCATCTGCTCAAATGTGAAGTAGTTATGCTCCAAGTACCACTCAAAGCCGGAAACGTCTTTTCTTTGCTTATTCGCCTCGAGTTCTTCGTCGAAATACTCGTAAAGAAAGGGCGTGAGGTACTGGGCCACATCATCTTCTTCAATGGAGATTTCTGCACTTCGCATTTCCGCAACACTATCCAAATCGCCAGTGTCTTCATAATCAATTATGCGAACAGGCATAATCCAGAAATAAGAAGAACTGTCGTGGCCATCAACGATGCCAATTTCTCTTTTGAAAATATCTCTGCCGATGATTTTTAATGAAAGTTCCTTTATTTGTGAAACAACCTGGGCATTACCGTAATGGTTTGTTACGGCAACAGCAAGCAGCTTTTGTACTCCCTCAAAGGATTTATGGCAAATATCCGACTCTAACAAAAAACAATGAATCGTGTGGTAGATGGTATTATCGGACATATATTTTGCATAATCCTCTCTGAGCAAACCGAGCATATCGCGGATGCACAGTTGGGATGGATTACATAACCGCATAAAATCATTTTCGCTTTTGGGGAAAATCCCGTTCATCGCGTCCATGAGTTCTTCTTTTGTTACTTCATCGTAATTTGCCACTGTTAGGTAGTCGTTGCCAGCATTCGAGTGCTTCCGCCAATACTTGTGCTTGGGGTTGTAAATGTAATACAGATACCCATCGCGGGTTATGAATATCAGATTTTCTTGGTGAAATTTTACTGCCTCAAACTTATCAAATAACTTCATAATCCATCACCCTTTTACGTGTACTTTTAGATTTACTTATATTATAACACATTATCTGTCCAATTAAAAGGACTCTGAAACTATTCTTTGGTCTATTCTTTGGTCACGACGAAACTTTTCTTACACAATGAAACTATTCTTTTGAGAAAAGTTTCATTGTGATTTGAAGGTGATAAAATTGGGTAGGTTTGACTCCTTCAACTTCGACTTTAGCGTAGTCAATCTTGATACAAAAAAAATAATCTAATTTGCAAAAGTATCAAAAAGCCTTGTGTTAAGCGGTTTTCGGTAAAAAGAAATGGAACTCAAGTATTGTATCAATACTTGAGTTCCAATATGGTCGAAGTGCGGAGACTCGAACTCCGTGCCTCTTGGTCCCAAACCAAGCGCTCTACCAGGTGAGCTACACCTCGTTGTATTAAATTAAAGGGGGGCTTCTTTTGGTACTTCGTTATTATAAT
>JAZQLL010000164.1:0-10143 GCA_045542675.1 Oscillospiraceae bacterium | reverse complement strand
GTAAAGTTGTTATACAGATACTTAGACACAATTATCGAAAGCACCGAGTCACCTAAAAACTCCAGTCTTTCGTTGTGGCTTCTGTTGTGTTTAGCTTCGTTAGCGTATGAAGTATGCGTCAAAGCGAGAGAAAGAAGGGATTTATCCTTAAATACATACCCTATCTTACTTTCAAAGCTTTTCATTTTACTCAACCTCTTTTAAATTTGCAATACTTGTTTGAATTTCCTCAATTACGTTATTATCGCAGAAATTCTTTGCCTGGATAAGAGCACTTCTGAATGATCTGGCATTTGAACTGCCGTGTGCCTTAATAACGGGTTTAGCGATTCCCATAAGTGGCGCGCCGCCGTACTCGGTGTAGTCCATCTTCTTTTTAAACTCTTTAAGTCCCGACATACAAAGAGATGCGGCAAGTTTTGTGATTATATTCTTTTTGAAAACACCTTTAAGGTTACCGTACATCATTCCGGCAACACCCTCGCAGGTTTTGAGAATGAGATTTCCGCTAAATCCATCCGCAACAATTACATCACAGATGCCTGCGAGGAAATCTCTTCCCTCAATATTTCCGCAGAAGTTGAGCGGAGAATTCTTAAGAAGTTCGAATGTTTCCTTTTGAAGAGGTCCACCCTTTGTATCCTCAGTTCCAACATTTGCGAGCATAACTCTGGGGTTATTAACCTTCTGAATATTGCTCATGTAAATGCTGCCCATAATAGCAAACTGTACAAGCATTTCGGGGCGACATTCAACATTTGCTCCGCAGTCAACAAGCATCGCGGGACCGTCATCTGAAGGAAGTATTGTGGCGAGAGCGGGTCTTTTTATTCCACGGATACGACCTACGGTCATAGTTGCTCCAACCATAACAGCGCCTGTGCTACCCGCACTTACAACTGCATCGCCGTAGCCCTGCTTTAACAACTGAAATGCCTTGCCGAGAGAGCTTTCTTTTTTGTCCTTTATTACACAGGTGGGCTCGTCCTCCATTGAAACTACAATGTCAGTGTGTACAATTTCAGCGTTTCCGAGATCAAGAGAATTTTCATTTATTATCTTCTCTATTTCATCCTTGTTTCCGGTTAAAACAAACTCCATGCCACACTCTTTGTGAGCAAGAGCACATCCCCTCAATATTTCAAGAGGGGCGTTATCTCCGCCCATTGCATCTACTATTATTTTCATTGTGCTTCTCCTTTTAGGTTGTTTTCAATGTATTTATTAAGACTTTCGATTGCTCTTTTTGATAATGCCGCGTATCTATCCTGCTTTGATTTTATATGTTCATCAAGTGCGGGTAGAATACCCATATTGCTTCCCATAGGTTGAAAATCCTTTACCGATTCATCGGTTATATATTCTATGAGTGCTCCAAGCATAGTGTCATTGGGTAAGGCTTTTTCTATCTCATTACCATTTAAGCGATGAGCAACATTAATTGCCGCCCAGATTCCGCTTGCTGCTGACTCTATATAACCCTCAACGCCAGTTATTTGACCTGCAAAATATATATTTGGATTGTTTTTAAGGTTCATAAACGGCGTAAGATTTCTAGGGGAATCGATAAAGGTGTTTCTATGCATAACGCCGTATCTGACAAATTCCGCATTTTCCATTCCGGGAATCATAGAAAAAACTCTTTTTTGTTCACCGAATTTAAGATTTGTCTGAAATCCGACGATGTTAAGAAGACTGCCTTCTGAGTTTTCTTTTCTAAGCTGAACTACCGCCCAGGGTCTTTTATCGGTTCTCGGGTCGCGAAGCCCAACCGGCTTTAAGGGACCGAAACGGATTGTATCCGCTCCCCGTTTCGCCATAATTTCAATAGGCATACATCCCTCATAAACAGTGGGAGCATCCTTTTCGAATTCTTTGAGCTGAACCGATTCTGCCGAAATCAGAGCCTCGTAAAACGCCTCATATTCCTCTTTATTAAAAGGGCAGTTTAGATAATCGTCATCTCCTCTGCCATATCTTGCGGCGGCAAAAATCCTAGTCATATCAAGGCTGTCTTTTGTTACAATCGGTGCGGCGGCATCGTAGAAACTAAGTGCGTTGCCGCATAATTCCTTAATCTTAGCAGAAAGCGCATCGGAAGTAAGCGGTCCGCTTGCAATGATGGTTAATTCGTCAAAATTTAGGGTTGTAACCTCTTGATTAATGATTTTGATATTAGGATGACACTTTATCTTTTCGGTCACATAAGCGGAAAAATCATCTCTATTTACCGCAAGAGCACCGCCTGCCGCAACAGAGGTTTTTGCGGCGGCCTGCATGGTTATCGAACCGAGCATACGCATTTCCTCTTTTAAAAGACCTGCGGCTGATTCAATTCTTGCAGCTTTGAGAGAATTTGAGCAAACTAGTTCACAGAGCGTATCGGAGTGATGCGCGGGAGACTTCTTACTCGGCTTCATCTCATATAAATTTACGGTTATTCCATTATTGGCGAGTGTCCAGGCGGCTTCGCATCCCGCCAGACCGCCGCCTATAACATTAGCAACCTTACAATTCATTTTTTAACCTCTGGAAATTACTTTTTTGATTTTGAAACCTTTTTGGAAAATCCACAACCTTCTTTCAGGCAGTAAATAGTGGTCTGTTTCCCTTTTTTAATAAACATTGTGTTACCGCACTGAGGACACATTTCCGCAACAGGTTCGTCCCAGGAAATAAAGTTGCAATTCGGGTATCCCGAACAGCCATAGAACTTCTTTCCCGATTTTCCCGTTCTGCCTATGAGTTTTGAGGAACAAATCGGGCATTTTCCTTCAGTCTGGTCAATGATTTTTTTGGTATTTTTGCAATCAGGATATCCCGGACATGCTAAAAATTTACCAAATCTACCGTTTTTTATTACCATATTTCTTCCGCAAAGTTCACAGACGACATCGGTTTCCTCATCTGGCACCTTGATGTGCTCGCCCGCCATTTCTTTTTCGGCCTTACTGAGTTCTGCGGAAAATCCGCTATAAAATCCTTTTAAAATATCAACCCAGACGGCGTTGCCTTCCTCGACATCATCGAGGCTTTTTTCCATATTTGCGGTAAATTCCACACCAACAATGTCCTCAACACGTTCCTTCATAAGCGAAGTTGTTATCTCTCCAAGTGAAGTTGGCTTTAAAAATTTGCCATCGCGCTCAACATACTGCCTTTGAAGTATGGTTGTGATTGTAGGCGCGTAGGTACTAGGTCTTCCTATGCCGTTTTCCTCAAGTGATTTAATAAGTGTAGCCTCGGTGTACCTTGCGGGAGGCTGAGTAAAGTGTTGAGCAGGTTCAATTGAAACGGTTTTAAGCAAGTCGCTTACTTCCATTTTGGGCAGCACTGACGCTTTTTCACTCTCTTCATCCTTGGATTCCTGATATAACTTTGTAAATCCGTCAAACTTTACTGTGTGGCCGTTTGCTTTAAAGCAGTAATCTGCTGCATCAATATCCACCGCAACTGTATCAAGAAGTTCATCTGCCATCAAACTTGCAATAAATCTGTCCCAAATAAGTTTATAGAGTTTATACTGATCTCTTGTTAAATCATCTTTTACTTTATCGGGTGAAAGCTCGGGCATACTGGGTCTGATTGCTTCGTGAGCATCCTGCGAATTACGCTTGCTCTTATATTCCCTCTTATAAGGCGGCAGGTATTCTTCACCGAAATTCTGCTTTATAAAATCATTACCGGCAAACCTAGCCTCATCTGAAATACGGAGTGAATCGGTTCTCATATAGGTTATAAGACCGACAGCGCCGAGCCCTTTAACAGTAACGCCCTCATATAGTTCCTGAGCCACTGACATGGTTCTCTTTGACTGGAAATTAAGTTTTCTTGAGGCTTCCTGCTGAAGTGTCGAGGTTGTAAACGGGGGCGCGGGGACGCGCTTTTTAGTGCCGTATTTTATGTCCTTGACAGTGAATGGCGCGTCAGATACAGCACCGAGTATTTTGTTTGCCTCATCTTTTGTGGAAATTTCAATTTTCTCTCCGTCTTTCCCGTAGAAATGAGCGGTAAATTCCTTTTTGCTTGATGGTGCCAAAAGTTTTGCATCGATTGTCCAATATTCTTTGGACTCAAATGCGCGAATCTCTTCCTCCCTATCAACGATGAGCCTTACGGTTACAGACTGAACTCGGCCTGCAGAGAGACCGCGCTTAACCTTTTTCCAGAGAAAAGGACTGAGTTTGTAACCAACGATTCGGTCGAGCACTCTTCTTGCCTGCTGAGCATTTACCAGGTCAATGTCGATAATTCTGGGGCTTGACATACCATTTTTAACGCCGTTTTTTGTTATTTCATTGAATGTAACGCGGTTTTTATCATCAAGATCTAAACCGAGGATATGAGCAAGGTGCCAGGAAATAGCCTCACCCTCGCGGTCGGGGTCGGTTGCAAGAAAAACCTTGTCTGCCTTTTTAGCCTCGTCCTTGATAGACTTTATGAGGTCGCCTTTTCCCTTGATATTTATATATTCAGGCTTAAAATCGTTGTCAATATCAACGCCTATTTTGGTCTTGGGCAGGTCTCTAATGTGACCCATTGATGCAACAACACTATAATTTTTACCTAAATATTTTTTTATTGTTTTTGCCTTTGCCGGCGACTCAACAATAACTAAATTTGCCATATTTTAATTCACCTATAAATGTATTTTTAAATATTTTGTTTTTATTTTATGAGTTCTATTCTGTTTCCGGGCGCTTTTTTTACTATTTCGTACATTTCAAGTTTCGCAGTCATCATGGAAAGATCCGAAAAGGTATAATTTGAATTGTCTGCAAGCTCGTCCACGGTAAGAGCATTATCGCCTAGTGCATTGATTATTTCAGTTGCTATCGGATTATCTTTTAAATTGCTGTTTTCAAGACGTTTTTCAAGTGGCTCTACGGGAGTTTCATTTGGAATTTGCCCATTTTTTATAGCCTCTTTTGCCGCTTCTTTAAGTTCTTTTTTTGCTCTTTTTCTCACATTTTTGACTTCGGGACTTATGACCGCCTGCTCGGCATTCTGATCGGTAAGTCCAAGTCTTTTATTTGTTTCGTAAATTGCTCTTAAATTTTCTTTTTTGTCGGGAATTTTAATCTTTTCGGGATATCTTGTAAGATAATCCTCGATTATATCAAGACCATTTCTGACGGGTTTTGCGCCATCTTGTATAAGCTCAATAATTCCCGCACTATTTATCCAGAAAATGCTCGCGGGAACAGCGAAAACATCTTTACCTTGGTAAGCGGCACTATGAGCAGTAATAAGCGTACCACTACCATTAGGCGATTCAACTACAAGTGTACCCACTGAGATTCCTGACATTAGTCTGTTTCTTATGTGGAAGTTCTTACCATAAGGTCTCTCGCCCGGCAGAAACTCTGTGATAACTGCACCGTTCTTATACATCGCATTTTTAAGCGAAGATTTTCCGTAAGGGTAATCAACATCGAGACCGCAAGCGAGAAAACCGTAAGTTCTCGCTCCGCATTTAAGCGCAGTTGTATGAGCGGTGGTATCACCACCGTTTGCAAGACCGCTTACTATAGAAAATCCCGAAACACAAAGTTCACTGCAAATAAGTTCGCAGGCTCTTCTGCCATATAAGGATTCCTTTCTGGTTCCTACAACGGTAATCAGCAGTTCGTCTTCAAGATGGGAAATATCTCCAACAACAAACAAAACAAGTGGTGGATTTTCGATATTTCTTAATTGTTGCGGATATAACTCATCTTCAATAGTTATGTACTTAGTGTGGTATTTATTATATATTTCAAAGATAAAAGAAATATCTGAAAGGTCAGTTTCGTGCAAAAATCTAAGCTCGTTTTCGGTTAAACGAACTCCCTTTTTAAGTTTCTTGTTTTTGCAATCTTCATAAAACTCGGCAATATCATCATACAGTTCAAGTATTTTGTGTGAACGTGGATTCCCAACGCCCATACATTTTACCAGCCATACATAATATTCAGCTCTGTTCAAGGTTATCACCTCAATCTCTTTTACTTCTGCATTTCCCACATAACTATAGATGCGGCAACGGCCGCGTTAAGCGATTCGGCCTCGCCTGACATTTCTATAAAAACAAATTCGTCACAAAGATGCTTTGCAATATCAGTTAAACCGTTACCCTCGTTACCTATAAGAACTGCGCATTTTTTTGCAAAATTTATTTCAGTAAGCTTGTTTGAGGTTTTGTCAAGAACTGTTCCGTAAATTTTGCATCCTGCCCTCTTAATTTCATCAGCAGTTTGTTCTATACTCGAAAAATTATAGATGGGAATTCGGAAAACAGTTCCCATAGTGCTTCTTAATACTTTAGGGCTATATACATCGGCGCAGTTTGATGCCAAAATAACACCATCGATAGAGAATGCTTCGGCAGTTCTAATTATAGTTCCTATATTGCCGGGGTCCTGTAGGTTTTCCAGAACGATAAATTTGTTTCCGATTATTCTCTCGGGTGCTTTGGGGATTTCACAAACACAAAATACTCCCTGCGACGAAACGGTTGCTCCAAGTTTTTTGCAAACAGTATCCGAAATTAGTTTCACATCGTCACAAGCATCACAAATAAAATCCGCATCTTGCCTATGTTTATCAAGAAAATCCTGAGTTAAAAGAACGGTTTTAATTTGGGCATGACTTAACACAGCCTCTTTGCAAAATCTTAATCCTTCTGCAACAAAAAGGCCTGATTTACTTCGCTCTTTTCGGTTTTCCATAAGAGATACAAGCTGCTTTATAAGCGGATTATCTCTGCTTGTGATAGTCTGCATAATTGGTTTCTCCCTAAAGTTTTTTGGGCAAAAAACACATAAAAAAAGCCCTTTAAATACTCCAAAACGCCCGTGTCTAATTTAAAGACGCGGGCGTGTTATCTTTGATTAAAGAGCTGCCTTTGCTTTCTTTACGAGTTCAGCAAAAGCCTTCTCATCATGAATAGCGAGCTCAGAAAGCATCTTACGGTTAAGCGTAATACCAGCTTTTTTAAGTCCGTTCATGAATGTTGAGTAGTTAATGTCATTTGCGCGGCATGCAGCAGAAATTCTTGTAATCCAGAGTGCTCTGAAATCACGCTTTTTCTGTTTGCGGCCGATGTAAGCGTACTGTCCGGATTTCATTACTGCTTCTTTAGCAGTCTTGAACAGTTTGCTCTTGCTTCCATAATATCCTTTCGCAAGTTTTAAAACCTTTTTTCTTCTCTTGCGAGTCATCATTGCTCCTTTAACACGAGCCATTGTTGTTACCTCCCGATTTCAAATCGTTGTTATTTTGTTTCTACAGATTATAATCTGCCGCAGACTCGTTTATTTATAAGGAACGAGCAGCTTGATCTGAGCGACATTGGTCTTATCTGCATATGCAGCCTTTCTAAGACCTCTCTTACGCTTGGTTGATTTCTTTGCAAGAATGTGTGACTTGAACGCATGCGCTCTCTTAACCTTTCCGTTTTTGGTAAGATTAAAGCGCTTTTTTGCTCCTGAGTGAGTTTTGAGCTTAGGCATAAAACGAACCTCCTGTTTTTTCTTTTTTACTTCGAGGGTTTAGCGGACATAAATAGGACGATACTACGACCTTCAAGTTTGGGCTCCTTGGCGACAACGCCATATTCAGAGCAAGCTTCAGCAAATCTGACAATGTTTTCCTTACCAAGCTCGGTGTGAGCCATTTCTCTTCCCCTGAATCTAAGTGAAACCTTAACCTTGTTTCCTGCCTTAAGAAACTTCACGGCGTGATTGACCTTGGTGTTAAAATCGTTGGTATCAATATTAAGCGAAAGACGAATTTCTTTAACATCAATAACCTTCTGATTCTTTTTCGCATCCTTTTCGCGTTTTGCTTGTTCAAAACGGTACTTACCGTAGTTCATAATACGGCACACAGGCGGCTGAGCCTGAGGAGCGATCTTTACAAGATCGAGATCCTTTTCTGCGGCAATCTTAAGAGCCTCTTTTGTTGACATAATGCCAAGTTGCTCTCCGTCATCACCGATGACACGGATTTCCTTGTCGCGAATTTCTTCATTGATAAGCAGTTCTTGAGTAGCTATAAAAAGCACCTCCGCACCCTAAAAGAATATTTGATAGTTTACTTGTGAGGAACTATCTATCCCCTAAAAATAAACAAAGCGCAAACGAAAGCAGCTTCCATTTACGCAATACGGCAAGGTAAAATTAACCTTTTAAAGTATTGACCAAAGTAGCTAAAGCGCTCTAAGGTGAGAACGGAAAAGACTGTTCTGCTTTGTTTTCTCATACATTCTAGCAGAAATCTTTTCCGTTGTCAACACATTTTTAAAATTATTTTATTTCCACGATTGTTACGCCCATCTCACCTTCTCCGAAGGTTCCGTGGCGATAACTTTTTACATTCTTATGACTTCTGAGCCTATCCCAAACGGCCTTTCTTAAAACTCCCGTTCCCTTACCGTGAATAATACTTACTGAGCCAAGACCAGACATAACAGCGGAATCGATAAACCTTTCGACCTCGATTATTCCTTCTACGCTATCCATTCCTCTTATATCCAGTTCAGTCTTAACATCTCTAAAAGCGCGGCTTTCGGTACCGCTAGCGAGTTTGCGCGGCTTTTCGATTTTATTTTCAAGCAGAACGAGATTTTTTACATTAACCCGCATCTTCATTATGCCAACTCTGACAAGGGCGTTACCGTCTTTATCGGGTGAATTAATAACGATTCCTTCCTTATCTATATCTACAACCTTGACGCTATCGCCTGCAATAAGAGGTCTGGGGAGCCTATATTTGCTCTTCTTTTTCTTGACAACGGGGTCTGCCTGTTCTTCAAGTCTGTTTATATCGGCTCTGAGTCTGCTTTTTGAATCGGCAAAATTCTTTGAAAAATCCTTTTTATCTTTGGACTGCTTGAGTTCTTCAAGTTCATTTAGCAGTTTTTCCGCCTTTTCGGTTACATTGCGCACAAGTTCTTTAGCCTCTTCCCTAGCCCTTTCAAGTTGCTTTTCAGCATCAGCATATATGTCCTCGTTTTTGCGCTTTAATTTTTCATTTAACTGCTTATTTTCCCGAACGAGTTTATTTAGTTCTTCTTTTTCGGCGTCAGCTTGCCTCTGTTTTAGTTCCAAAGACTCGATAACATCTTCAAATTTGGTGTCTTCGGCAGAAATGTAACCCTTGGCGTTTTCTATAATATCTGCACTCAGTCCGAGTTTTTGCGAAATTGCAAAGGCGTTAGACCTGCCCGGCACTCCTATCATAAGTTTATAAGTGGGCTTGAGGGTAGATACATCGAATTCGCAACTTGCATTCTCGACCCCTTCGGTTTCAAGCGCATAAACCTTCATTTCGGCATAATGGGTAGTTGCCGCAGTTTTAGCACCGCTTTTTTTGAGTTTTTCAATAATTGATACGGCAAGAGCGGCACCCTCAATGGGGTCTGTTCCTGCACCAACCTCATCGAGCAATACAAGGCTTTTGCTATTTGCATTATTCAATATATCAATAATATTGACCATGTGCGATGAAAATGTGGATAGGCTTTGCTCAATGCTCTGTTCGTCGCCTATATCAGCGAAAACGCTCTCAAAAACACAAACCGAACTGCCATCCGATGCGGGTATCATAAGACCGCACATAGCCATAAGGCTAAGTAGTCCCAAGGTTTTGAGTGCAACGGTCTTACCGCCTGTATTAGGACCAGTTATAACAAGTGTTGAGTAATCCTTACCGAGCCTTATATCAATAGGAACAACTCTATCCGCCGCAATAAGCGGATGGCGGGCCTTTTTAAGTTCAATTATTCCCTTATCATTAAGGAAAGGCATAGACGCTTTGGTTTTGTATCCGTAATTTGCCATAGCAAACAGAACGTCAATTTCCACCATGGCATTATATGAAAGCATAATGGAGTCCGCAAATGTTCCGACCTCTGATGAAAGCTCAGCAATTATGCGAAGTATTTCGTCTCTTTCCTTTGCCTCTAAAATCCTTATGCGGTTGTTAGCCTCTACAACTGCGGTGGGCTCTATAAATATTGTAGCGCCGCTTGAAGAAATATCATGGACAAGTCCGTCAATTTCCGAGCGGTGTTCCTGCTTTACGGGAATAACAAATCTTCCATCTCTTTGGGTTACTATAGCATCCTGCAGGTGCTTCTGATGCGACTGACTTCTTATT